>JAJPXX010000075.1 GCA_021205225.1 Lachnospiraceae bacterium | reverse complement strand
TTCTTATTGTAAGCGTTATTACTGTTTTTGTTAATGAAAATGATTAATAATGCGGCAAATTTTTGCGTTGAATTTTTACGATATCGTTGTACAACAGCCGAATTTTGTAGCCGGGGCTATCGATATCTTCGTGCATATGCCCGCAATACCAGTATTTAAAGTCGGTATCGACATAGACCCGATCCAGATATGACCGCGTTGGTTCAGGCTCGAAATACCGATGCAGGACAGGTGCAACAAGGGATTGCGGCATAGTGTGGGTCAGAATGTAGTCTACCTTATTGTCGTGAGCCTCAAGCGTATCGATACCATGGTTCATCTCGTCCCAACTCGGAATCTCCTCCTCCCACCAGCTATACCCAGGGATGCGGTAGGGCTTATCGTGGGATTCGGCGCCGCCCATCACCCAGAAGGTTGTGCCGTCGATGGTGTAGTACTCTCCCCGCTTCAGGTGAATGACATTATCAGCCAGTGGGTGGATATTGACCAGGCCTCCATTCCATTCCGTCACAGGCTGGCTGTACCAGAACGGATGGTTGTCGTGGTTTCCATCCAGCCACAGCACAGTAGCCGGATAAGTCCGCAGCCATTCCATCTTATTCAAGTAACTTTTCCGGTTGGAGCGGGCGTCCTTATTTGGGATGAAGTCCTCATCACCCCATGTATCAGAGGGAAGAAAGGGAAAGCCGAAGTCACCGCAGATGGTCACATAGTCACCCCGAGTCATTTCCTTCGCTTTCGGAAAGTTCTTTCTGGAAATTTTATCCAGATCGATATAGCCGTGGGTATCACCGGTTACGTAAATCACGAAATCACGTCCTTTCTGAACATCATTGTATCATACATGCGCATATTGCGAAAGTCCACAAAAAAGACCCGGTCAGTTCATTGTGACCGGGTCTTTCATTATTGCTATTTAGTCAAATATCTGTGCAAGCACGGCTACTTGGCTCGTTGCTTCGTGGGAATAAAGAAAAAATATACTTTAGAACTTTCCAGCCGTCGCAGCTTCTTCAATGGACACTGCAACCGCTACCGTCATGCCGACCATCGGGTTGTTCCCCGCGCCGATCAGGCCCATCATCTCTACGTGCGCCGGTACGGATGAAGATCCCGCGAACTGCGCGTCAGAGTGCATACGGCCAAGGGTATCGGTGAAGCCATAGGAAGCCGGGCCTGCCGCCATGTTGTCCGGATGAAGAGTACGGCCTGTGCCGCCGCCGGATGCCACGGAGAAATACTTCTTGCCTGCTTCGATGCGCTCTTTTTTGTAGGTACCAGCTACCGGATGCTGGAAACGGGTCGGGTTTGTGGAGTTACCGGTGATGGAAACGTCTACGTTCTCCTTCCACATGATCGCTACGCCTTCCGGAACGCTGTTCGCGCCGTAGCAATTTACCTTGCCGCGAAGTCCATCAGAGTAGGATTTACGGAACACTTCTTCTACCTGATTGGTATACGGATCGTATTTTGTCTCTACATATGTAAAGCCGTTGATTCTGGAAATGATCTGCGCAGCATCCTTGCCAAGGCCGTTCAGGATGACGCGAAGCGGTTTCTGACGAACCTTATTAGCCTTTTCTGCAATACCAATCGCACCCTCTGCCGCTGCGAAGGACTCGTGGCCTGCAAGGAATGCAAAGCACTCGGTATCCTCCTCAAGGAGCATCTTGCCCAGATTGCCATGGCCTAAACCTACCTTACGGGTGTCTGCCACGGAACCCGGAATACAGAAGGACTGCAGACCCTCGCCGATGGCTGCCGCTGCGTCTGCTGCCTTACGGCAGTTCTTCTTGATCGCGATTGCCGCGCCTACGGTGTATGCCCAGCAGGCATTCTCAAAGCAGATCGGCTGAATGCCTTTGATCTGGTTGTAAACATCCAGTCCGGCGTCTTTTGTGATTTTCTCTGCTTCCTCAATCGAAGCGATCCCATAACTGTTCAGTACAGAATTGATCTTGTCAATTCTTCTCTCATATGATTCAAATAAAGCCATCTTGTCACACCTCCTTTACTCACTCTTTGCGCGGGTCAATAATCTTCACTGCATCAGCTACGCGGCCATACTGACCCTTCGCCTTTTCCCATGCGGTGTTCGGATCGTCGCCTTTTTTGATGAAATCTGTCATCTTGCCAAGGCTGACAAACTGATAACCAATAATCTGGTCATCCGCGTCAAGAGCGATACCGGTTACATAGCCCTCTGCCATCTCCAGATAACGCGGGCCTTTTTTCAGTGTGCCATACATGGTGCCGACCTGAGAACGAAGTCCTTTTCCAAGATCCTCCAGACCAGCGCCAACCGCAAGACCATCCTCAGAGAAAGCGGACTGAGATCTGCCATATACAATCTGCAAAAACAGCTCTCTCATAGCGGTATTGATTGCGTCACAGACAAGGTCTGTATTCAATGCCTCCAGAACCGTAAGTCCCGGAAGAATCTCCGCCGCCATCGCCGCAGAGTGCGTCATTCCGGAGCAGCCGATCGTCTCGACCAGAGCTTCCTGAATCACGCCGTCTTTTACATTCAGGCTCAGCTTGCATGCACCCTGCTGCGGTGCGCACCAGCCTACGCCATGTGTAAATCCGGAGATATCTTTGATCTCTTTTGCCTGTACCCATTTCGCTTCTTCCGGAATCGGAGCGGCGCCATGGTGGACTCCCTGCGCCACTGGGCACATTTCTTCTACTTCTCGTGAATAAATCATTGTCTTACTCCTTTCGGTAAAAATATAAATATGAAACGGCAAAAGCCGTTTGCACGCAGCCATCACAATCTGCTTGCGCAAAACCATCACAGCTGCTTTATTCTCATAAAGTGACAGACGCGGCAGATGATCGTCACACAGGCGGGTCACAGACTTATCCATGCGCCAGCTGTTTTCGGCCATATTCTCCTGCACAAATCTGTTCACTTATAAGCATAATAAATATCAGTCATTATACCCGTTCGGATTCATCGACTGCCATCTCCAGGAATCCGCGCACATCTCATCAATGCCATACTGCGCCTCCCAGCCCAGCTCCTCTTTGGCCTTTGTCGGATCCGCGTAACAGGTAGCGATATCACCCGCACGGCGCGGCTTGATCTCATAAGGAAGCGTCTTTCCGCAGGCCCTTTGAAATGCGTGGAGCACCTGCAGCACACTGTAGCCCTTGCCTGTGCCAAGGTTATAAATGCGAACCGCCGGCTCATCGTCAAACTTCTTCATCGCCTTTACATGGCCGTTTGCCAGGTCTACCACATGAATGTAATCCCGTACACCTGTCCCGTCTGGCGTATCATAGTCATCGCCAAATACGCCAAGCTTTTCCAGCTTGCCGACCGCCACCTGCGCAATGTAGGGCACCAGGTTGTTCGGAATTCCCTTCGGATCCTCACCGATCACCCCCGCCTTATGCGCGCCAATTGGATTAAAATAACGCAGCAGCACAACATTCCACTCCGGGTCGGAGACATACAGATCTGTCAGAATCTGTTCCAGCATCCCCTTGGTCTGCCCGTACGGGTTCGTGATCTGCCCTTTCGGGCAATCCTCCGTGATTGGTACGAACGCCGGATCCCCATAAACCGTCGCAGAAGAGCTGAAAATAATCTTCTTTACCCCGTGTTTTCTCATGACATCACAGAGCGTCAGCGTACCAGTGATATTATTGTGATAATATTCAAGCGGCTTACGCACCGATTCCCCTACTGCCTTATATCCCGCGAAATGAATCACCGAGTCAATCGATTCCTTTTCAAAAATCGCATTTACCGCCTCTCGATCCAGCATATCCGCATTATAAAAGGTAATCTTTTTCCCTGTAATCTGTTCTACACGCTCAATCGCCTTTTCATTCGAATTATACAGATTGTCCATCACGACAACCTCGTATCCGTTGTTCAAAAGCTCCACACATGTATGGCTGCCGATATAACCGGCTCCGCCTGTTACCAATACTGCCATTTTCTCCTCCTTGCGTGATGTCATACCTGCGGTCAGCACCGCTGTCTTTTCTGGTCGTATCCCATGATACACTTTTCTGCCTGTTTTGTAAACAAAAAATCCTTCTGTTCCGCGAAAAAACACAGAAACTCTGTAAAATAGAATCCCGCTTTGCGGGATTCTCGCGCTGCCGCGCGTCTGCGTAAGCAGACAGTTTCCTCTAGCGCGGCATGCGCATCCTCCCGGAGGGTTTTTGTCCGATAGGGAAGTTCGGAGAACTTTCCTATCGGATAAAAAATCCCACAGAAAAACATCTGTGCGAAACCCTGTTTCTATGATATACTGAAAATGCGTGATCAGAGCTGAGGACGCAGCGCAGACAGCAGCGGCCCCATCGCGCAGCGATTTCAATTGGCCGAAAAATGGTCAGAAAAACGAAAGGAGTTTCCTATGTTTCGATTTCCTTTTTTATCAAATACGGGGAGTGCCCGCCCGCCTGTCCGCCCATGCGGCCTTTATCATAAGTATGTACGGAAAATAATCCGTTCACGCCGATTCCTGCCGCTCATGCTGGCGGCTGCCCTGCTTTTCCCGTCCCTCCCGGCTTTTGCTGACGAAGAAAAGACTTCAGAAACGGGGTTTTTTCTGGACACGGTAATCACCATCACACTCTATGGAGATACCGATTCCGCCGCTATGGACGGGTGCTTTGATCTGTTAAACGAATATGAACAAATGCTCAGCCGTACCATTGAGGGCAGTGATGTGTGGAATGTAAACCACAGCGGCGGCGAACCCACTGAAGTCAGCGAGGAGACCGCGTATCTGATTGAGACGGCTTTATACTACTCAGAGCTTTCTGACGGCGCTTTTGATATCACGATTACACCACTCGTCGAGCTCTGGGATGTACAGAACAAGGCAAGCCAGGTTTCCGGAGATGAAACGACAGAAGAAGCGCTGGCCTCCGGTCTGATTCCTTCCGATGAGGCGATTGAAGAGGCACTTTCGCATATCGATTATACGGTTGTCTCCTGTGAAGGCACGACCGTTACGCTCTCTGATCCGGAAGCGGAAATTGACCTTGGCGGCATTGCGAAAGGTTACATTGCGGATTGCCTGGAGGAATACCTGCTTTCGCAGGGTATTGAGAGCGCTCTGATTAACCTTGGCGGCAATGTGCAGACCGTCGGTACGAAACCAGACGGCAGCAGCTGGAAAATCGGCATCCAGAAGCCTTTCGGCGGAAGCTCAGACATCATTACCGTAGTGGAATGTACCGGAGAATCCGTCGTCACCTCTGGCACCTATGAGCGCTATTTTGAAATAGACGGGACAATCTATCATCACATTCTCGATCCGAATACCGGATATCCGACCGACAACGGGCTCGTCAGTGTCACAATACTGGCGGACTCCTCGACGATATGCGATGCGCTCAGCACGACCTGCTTTGTTCTCGGCCTGGAGGACGGCATGGAGCTGATCGAATCAATTGAGGACGTAGAAGCCCTGTTTATCACAGATGACGGCACCATGTACCGCACAGGCGGGTTCCCGGAAGACTGAAAGGAAGCGCAAAAATATGCTCCACAAAGCAAATCCCTTAAATGAAGAAGAGGTTCGTCTGATTGAAAGCAAAGCACTCCGCTCGATCCTTATAGAAAGCATCCGGCTCCGGGAACAGGTTCCGTCTTCCGTGTCTTCTTACCCTGCAGCACCAGAATCGAAACATGCTGCGCAAACAGAAGAATTCCCGGCAGATTTCTCCTGCCAAAGCTGTCTCTTCTTTGATATTGAAACAACCGGTCTGTCCGCAGATACAGCCTTTCCCTTTCTGATCGGCTGTATCTGCTGTGAAGATGGGATATGGAGCCGCCACCAGTTCTGCATTCGGCTGATACAGGAAGAGCGCCATCTGCTCTCTTCCTTTTTCGAGATGGCAAAAAAGGCGCGATTCCTGATTCACTTCAATGGCAATACCTTTGACATCCCCTTCATCCAGAAACGGGCTGCCGCCAACGGACTCTGTTCCCCTTTGGAGACTCTTATTTCCATCGACCTCTATCAGCGGTTCCGTCCACTGCGTAATCTTCTCCATCTTCCCCACATGAAACAGAATTCTCTCGAAAAATACGTCGGCTGGGAGCGGGAAGACAGGCTGAGCGGAAAAGAAGTCGTGGCACAGTTCTGGAGCTATGCAGCATCACAGAATTCTGCCAGTGAAAACTCTCTTTCGCCTGCCTGCAATGTTGACGGCGTTTCCGCAAAACAGACAGCGGAGCTGCTGCTCCGACACAACCGTGATGATCTGCTTGGCATGCTGCAGATTTTAAAACTGGAAGCGTATCATGTACTTTTTTCTGGAAAAAATTGCGTTTTCAAAAAAGCCTCCTGCGATCAGGAAGCGCTTCGGCTGTCTTTTTCCCCAATACTGCCATTTCCCCATCCGCTGACCCTGACAAAACCAGTTTTCGGTGACGAAGATTCCCCAGGCATATCGCTGACCGTAAACAGTCTGTCCGGATATCTTTCAGTCCCCATTTTTCATGGGACTCTGCGATATTACTTACCAGATTATAAAAATTATTACTACCTGCCGCTGGAACACCAGGCGATCCATAAAAGTATCGCTTCTTATGTTGCAAAAGAATACCGCATTCCGGCAAAGCCGGATACCTGCTTCGTTGAAAAATCCGGATGCTTCCTGCCGCTGCCAAAAAATTTTCCGGCAGCAAACGTTCCTGATTTTCTAAAAGAAAAGCCGTTGTTCCGGGAAAACTATGAAAGCAGGCATTTATACTTTGAATATTCAGAAGGACTTGCGCAGCAGGAGACGCTTACCGTCTCCTATGCTAAGACGCTCCTTACATACATTGGTTCTGCGCATGAAAAAAAGAGGAAAAGCTCCTGATGCCTTTCCTCTTTTTCATACATTTTACATAATCATCGCGCCGCCAAATATCCGTGCAAGCACATCTATCTGGCTCGCTTCTTCGCGGGAAATATTATTCCTCTGAAGTCTCGGCTGCCTCTTCCTCAGCAACAGCCTCCTCTTCTATCGGAGCCTGTACAGGCGCCTGATTCTCAATCGCCTTCATGCTCAGGCTGATCTTGTGATCTTCTCCGTTAAAATCAACTACCTTCGCCTCAATCATCTGACCAACCTTCAGAATATCAGACGGCTTGTTCACATGATTGTGTGAAATCTGAGAAACATGAAGCAGTGCGTCCACACCCGGCTCCAGCTCAATAAACGCGCCGAAATCCGTCATTCTGGCAACTCTGCCCTCTACAATGCTGTCTCTCGCATACTTCTCGCCGGCGGTCAGCCACGGATTCTGATCCGCGAACTTCAGGCTGAGCGCGATCTTGCTGCCGTTGATATCCTTGATCAGAACAGTCAGCTTCTGACCTACCTTGAAGACCTTCTTCGGATTCTCAACATGTCCCCAGGACATCTCAGAAATATGGAGCAGACCGTCTGCGCCGCCCAGATCTACGAACGCGCCAAAGTCTGTCACATTCTTCACAACACCCTCTACCACGTCACCCGGCTGGATGCGCTCGAAGAGTTCTTTCTGCATCTGCTCTTTTCTGGCTACAAGAATCTGCTTGCGGTCGCCAATGATGCGTCTTCTTCTCGGATTGAACTCCGTGATCACAAACTCAATCTCCTGACCCGCATACTTCTCAAGGTTCTTCTCATAAGTATCGGAAACAAGGCTCGCCGGAATGAAGACTCTCGTCCCCTCCACGACAGCACTGAGTCCGCCTGTCAGCACCTGTACAACCGGCGCTGTAAGTACTTCCTGGGTATTAAACGCTTCTTCAAGCCGTTTATTGCCCTTTTCCGCGGCAAGACGTTTGTAGGCAAGAACAACCTGGCCATCGCCATCGTTCACCTTCAAAACCTTCGCCTCCATTTTGTCATTCACCTGGACAAGATTTCGAAGGTCTACATTTGACTCATTTGTGTATTCGCTTCTGGTAATGATTCCGTCTGCTTTATATCCAATGTTAAGGATGATTTCATCTTCCTTGACATCAATCACAGTCCCTTCGACTACCTCCCCATTATGAATTGTTTTGAATGATTCATCCAGCATTTGATCAAAACTCATTTCTGACATGTTTTGATACCTCCTCAATCAATTTATTTGGGGTCGATGCCCCTGCTGTAATACCAACGCAGCCCTCGGACGGCAATCGTCGAATATCCAAATCTCTCATAGTTTGTATGTAGTAAGTATTTGCACATTCCGTCTTGCATATCTCGAATAGTTTACGAGTGTTCGAGCTATGGGTACC
>JAJPXX010000020.1 GCA_021205225.1 Lachnospiraceae bacterium | reverse complement strand
TTTCCATGCGATTTTTTGGGGTTTTCGGAGTGGAATTTACTTTTTCACTTCAGCATATTTTAGAGTAAACGATGTTTTTTTCTCAGGCGAAGCAACAGGCCGGGCAGCAAGGGCTGTATCGTATCTCCAGAGCAATTATCCACAGAATGGACACAATCTATTCCTGAAATGGACACAATCATTTCCTACAATAAAACGAATATATTTATGCATAGTATGCGGAACAGGAGTGAATGTCTTGATTGAAGTAACTCACCTTACAAAACGCTATGGCTCGAATGCCGCAGTGGATGACTTATCCTTTACCGTAGAAAAAGGACAGATCTACGGTTTCCTTGGACCCAATGGCGCCGGAAAAACCACAACCATGAATATTCTCACCGGCTATATTGCCCCAACGGCCGGTGAAGTAATGATTGACGGCCATAACATTCTGGAAGAGCCGGAGGAAGCGCGCAAATGTATCGGCTATCTGCCGGAGATTCCGCCGGTTTATCCGGAGATGACGGTGCTGGAGTATTTACAGTTCGCGGCGGAATTGAAAAAGCTGCCCAAAAAGGAGCGTGCCTCCATGATCGCGGAGGTTATGCAGACGACGGGGCTTACGGAGATGCAGAACCGCCTGATCCGCAACCTGTCAAAAGGCTATCGGCAGCGCACCGGCCTGGCGCAGGCCATTTTGGGATATCCGGACATTATTATTCTGGATGAGCCGATGGTAGGCTTGGATCCGAAGCAGATCATTGAGATCCGTGAGCTGATTAAGGATTTGGGCAAAAAACATACGGTGATTCTGAGCTCTCATATTCTGTCTGAAATCAGCGCGATCTGCGATCATATCATGATTATTGCGCATGGTAAGCTGGTGGCGAGCGATACGCCGGAAAATCTGACGAAACTGATGCGGGGATCCGGTTCTCTGGAGCTGACGGTTGCCGCGAAGGCTGCTGACGCCAGAAAACAGTTCGGCTCGCTGCCGGGCGTACAGTCGATCCGTGTAGCGAATTCGACGGAGACGGGCGCTTGTGACGTCACGATCAAGACAGAGGGCAGCAATGACCTGCGGAAAAAGATTTTCTATCTCTGCGTCCAGGAGGATATGCCGATCCTGCGGATGCAGCACACACATATTTCTCTGGAGGATGTATTCCTTGAACTGACGGAAGACCATCCGAAGGCTCCGGCCGCGAAAAAGAAGCGGAAATTCGGATTCGGCGGAAAGGCAAAGCAGGAAAAGACGGCAGATTCGAAGAATGCCGCGGAGAATCCGGACGAGACGGATCAGGAGACGGATGAAGCTGCGGAAGCGTATGAGACCGGCAAATCCGCAGGAACGTATGAGCAGCCTGGTACGGATTCGGCGGGGTCATTCCCGGCGAATGACGGAGCGGATACGGACAGCATGGAAACGGACAGGAAGGAGTGAGCGTAGATGGCAGCAATATATAAAAAGGAAGTCAAAGGTTTTCTGACTTCTATGATTGGCTATGTGTTTATGGCATTTCTGCTGGTAGTGACAGGCATTTATTTTACCTATTATAATCTGTCTGTCGGCTGGCCGAAGTTTGCTTATGTGCTTTCGTGCATCCTGTTTGTGTTTATGATTGCGGTGCCGATTCTGACGATGCGTGTCCTCTCTGAGGAGCAGAAACAGAAGACCGATCAGATGCTTTTGACCGCGCCGGTTTCAGTGACAGAGATTGTAGTGGGGAAGTTCCTTGCCCTTGCGACGATTTTTCTGATTCCGATGCTGATTATGGCGCTTTATCCGCTGATCCTGTCACAGTTTGGCACCGTTTATTTTGGAGAGACCTATACCGCTTTGTTTGGATTTTTTCTGATGGGCTGCAGCTTTCTGGCAATCGGGCTTTTTGTATCGTCGGTGACAGAGAGCCAGGTGATCGCGGCGGTTCTTACCTTTCTGATCCTGTTTGTCTGCTATGTGATTGACGGTGTTTCCTCCCTGCTTCCGGATACGGCGTTTGGCTCCTTCCTGATTGTTCTGGTACTGATCGCGCTGGCGGCGGTGCTGGTTTACAATACGGTGAAAAGCACGCTGGTATCAATGCTCTGTCTGATCGCGGGAGAGGCGGCGGCGGTCGCCGTTTATATTGTAAACAGTACCCTTTATGAGGGGCTGATACAGGATGTGCTGAGCGTGTTCGACCTTTCTGACCATTTTTCGAACTTTTACAGCGGTATTTTTGATGTGAACGGCATTGTTTATTATCTCTCCGTGATCGGGATTTTCCTTTACCTGACCGTTGAGACGATTCAGAAGAGACGCTGGAACTGAGACGGAGGTGGGACTGAAAATGAGCAAAAAGAAGAACTTGCGCCAGCTGAAGCATGGCTCTTACAGCATTGCGCTGTCGGTGATCGTGATTGTGGCAGTGATTATGATCAATATGATCGTTGACCAGATTCCGTCGCAGTATACGCAGATCGACGTGAGCGGTCTGCAGCTTTCCGTATTGACAGATACGTCGAAGGAGCTGGTGGAAAGCCTGACGGAGGATATTACGATTTACTATATCCTGGAAGACGGGAATCGGGATTCCTATGTCTCCAGGCTGCTGGAACGCTATGAGGATCTTTCCTCGCATATTACGGTGGTGGAGAAGGATCCGGTGCTGTACCCGCAGTTTACATCGCAATATACGGATGAGACTTTGTCGGACAACAGCGTGATTATCGTGTGCGGGGATAACAGTAAGGTGATTTCCTACGACGATATGTATGAGACGGAATTCAGCTATTACACGTATTCCAGCTCGACGACCGGGTTTGACGCGGAAGGACTGATCACAAGTGCGATTTCCGCTCTGATCAGTGATGATATTCCGAAGTTGTATACCCTGACCGGACACAGCGAACTGGAGCTGACCGATTCCCTGGTGTCTTCAATTGAGAAAGAGAATATTGAGATAGAGGAGCTGAGTCTTCTGACATCGGATGGGGTGCCGGAGGACGCGGACTGTCTGATGATCATTTCCCCGATGACTGACATTTCTACCACGGAAGCGCAGATGATCCTGAATTATCTGCGGCGGGGCGGCAGCGTGATTATTGTTACGGATTATACGACGGAGGAGCTGCCGAACCTGGCTACCGTGATGGAGTATTACGGGCTGGAGCTGGTAGATGGTATTGTTTTTGAGGGCAATCCAAATTATTACTATTCGCAGTATCTGTATTACCTGCTGCCTGACATCAGCAGCACGGATGTGTCGTCTGATCTCGCTGAGAACGGAAGCTATGTCATGATGGCTTCGGCGCAGGGTATTGAGACGCTTGACGACGCGCGGGATACGCTGACGATTGAGAGTGTACTCACCACATCGAGCGCTGCCTACTCCAAGGTCGATGTGCAGAATATGACGACCTATTCGCAGGAAGACGACGACATCAGCGGGCCGTTTGACCTGGGTGTGATTGTGACCGAGAGCGTTGAGCTGACCGATGAGCTGTTGGAAGATACAGCTTCTGTGGATGAAAGCCTGGATTACGACAGCTGGGTGGATACGCTGGAACTGGAGCTGGAGACGGAGACAGAGACCGAAGAAGAAACAGAGGAAGAGACGGAAGAAGCGGAAGACGCGACTGAGGCGGAAGATACGACAGAGGAAGAGAGCGAGACAGAGACTGAAAAAGAGGAGACGGATACGGCGGAGACCAGACTGGCGGTGTTTACCTCTTCCGCGCTTGTCAATGATTCCATCAATCAGGCTGTGTCCGGCGGCAACTATCAGCTGATAGCCAACACGGTGAGCTGGGCGTGCAACCAGGAAAGCTCTGTATCGGTTCCGTCTAAGAGTACCGTGGTCGATTACCTGACTCTGACGGCCGCTTCCGTAAGCTTCTGGGGCGCAGTGACGACCATTATTCTTCCGGCGCTGATCCTTCTTCTTGGGCTTGGCGTATGGCTGAGCCGGAGAAAACGGTAAAGAAGAATCGCATATGCTCCCGGCCGTCGTCGGCAGGCTGGCGGCCAGGGCGCGCGGATCAGGCAGTATCTGAGCAATATGGTGGTAACGGAGGATTGTATATATTATGAAGAAAAAAAGCGTAAAACTGATTGCCGGTGTGGTGGTGATCTTTGTTCTTTGCGGTGCCTATTTCGGACTGAAAGCGTACAATCAGAAGACAGAGGAGGCCGAGGAAGAGGCTGCGGCGGGAGAGACGATTCTGGAGGTGGACACGTCTGCCCTCACGGCGGTTTCCTTCCTGATCGACGGGGAGGAGACTTCCTTTACGCTGCAGGACGACGGCACATGGCAGAAGGATGACGATGAAACCTTCCCGGTAGATGGGGAGGCTCTGCTTTCTCCGCTTTCGGAGCTTTCAGAGCTGAAATCGGTGCGGACGCTGACGGAGATTGAGGATGTGTCCGAGTACGGCTTTGACGACCCGCAGAATCTTATCACGCTGACGGATGAGGACGGGGAAGTGACCACTGTTACGATCGGTGATAACAACGACTCAACCGGAAACGACTATCTGATGCTGAATGAGGATACGACGACTGTTTATACGATTTCGACGGATCTGCGCAGCGGATTTTCGGACGACATCTATGATTATGCGGAAAGCGAAGAGCTGTCGGCTCTCCAGGCATCAGCGATTACAGGAATTCTTGTGGAGACAGCCAGCGGCGAGAGCTATGATCTCTATATCGAAGACGCCGTCTGGATGGTGAGCGGCGTCAGCGAGGATACGGGAAGTGAAAACGGGGATGCGGAAGCGGACGAAGCAGATGCCGAAGATGCGACAGAAGCGGACGAGGAAGATACGCTAAGCGTGGAGAATGAGGTGACAGCAGAGGAGCTTGCCGCAGGCGTAGAAGCGAATGCGGATGAAGCGGATACGCTGACCAGTACGCTGGCAGATCTGGAGTATGAGGATTACCTGGAGCACAACTGCAGCGATTTTTCCACGTATGGCCTTGATGCGCCGGCGGTGACGCTGACAATCACCTACGAAGAAGAGGTGGAATCCGACGAGGATGAGACAGAAGCCGCCGATACGGAGGCATCAGACGCCGAAACGGAGAGTGAAGAGGAATCTGAAACGGAAACCGAAGAGCGTGTGGAGACTGTTGAACGGACAGTTACTTTCCTGATCGGAGATACAGATGCAAATGGTGATTATTATGTGCGTCTCGAAGGCTCCGCGCAGGTACACACACTTTCCAGCGACATTGTTACGACACTTCTTGGGTATTCGGCATATGACCTGATCGCGGAAGAAGAGGAAGAGACGGAAACCGAAACGGAAGACGCGACGGAGGCAGAAGAGACGGAAACCGGAACAGAAGACAAAACGGAAACGGAGACAGAATAGAAGGGCGGAAACGCTCTGAGAAAGAAAAACCAGCCTGACGTTCAGAAGCGCAGGGCTGGTTTTTCTTTCTTTACCGCTTCTCAAGCGGCACATATGGCACATGATGCCCGACGTATTTGTATGCCGGACGGATGATCTTGCCGCCGTTGACTAGCTCTTCCATACGGTGCGCGCTCCAGCCGGCCATACGGGAGATGGCGAAGATCGGGGTGAAAAGCTCTCTTGGGATGCCCAGCATGGAATAGACGAATCCGCTGTAGAAGTCGACGTTGCAGCAGATGGGCTTATGCAGATGCTTTTCACTGGTCAGCACTTCGCGGGCGATCCGTTCCACATTTTCGTAGAGCGCAAACTCACGGGTCAGGCCTTTGGCATCGGAGAGGGTTTTCGCGTATTCCTTGAGAATGACCGCTCTCGGATCGGAGAGGGTGTAAACCGCATGACCCATGCCATAGATCAGGCCGCGGCCGTCAAATGCCTGTCCACGGATGATTTTTTGCAGGTAGTCGCGGAGCTGGTCTTCGTTTTCCCAGTCCCTTACATGCTCGCGGATATCGGAAAACATCTGCTCAACCTTCAGGTTAGCGCCGCCGTGCTTCGGCCCTTTCAGAGAACCGAGCGACGCGGAGACTGCGGAATAGGTATCGGTTTCTGTAGATGTCACGACATGCGTGGTGAAGGTAGAGTTATTGCCGCCGCCGTGCTCCGCGTGAATCACGAGGGCGATGTCAAGTACCCGTGCCTCCAGATCGGTATATTGCCCGTCCGGACGCAGTGTCCGGAGAATATTTTCCGCAGTCGAAAGCTTCGGATCCGGATAGCGGATGACAAGGCTTTCATCGTTGTTGTAATGCTGGTAGGCGTGGTAAGCGTACACGGAAATCAGCGGGAGCGTGGCGATCAGCGACAGGCTCTGCTTAAGCACGTTCGGGATTGAAATATCATCCGGGTTCTCATCATAGGAGTAGAGCGTCAGCACACTTTTCTGAAGTGCGTTCATCAGGTTCTGGCTTGGCGCTTTCATAATGACGTCGCGCACAAATTTATTCGGCAGTTCACGGTACTGCGCGAGAATTTCCAGAAACGAATTCAGCTGCTGGCGGTTCGGCAGCGCACCAAAAAGGAGCAGATAGACGATCTCCTCATAATTGAAGCGGCGGTCGCCGAACCCATTCTTCAGATCCATGACATTGTAGCCCTGAAAATACAGTTCGCCGTCCGCGGGGATTTTTTTGCCCTTTTCCGTGCGGAAAGCAACCACGTCAGAAATCTCCGTCAGGCCGGTAAGTACGCCTTTTCCGTCGGATTCACGCAGGCCGCGTTTCACATCGTATTCCGCATACAGGTTCAGGTCAAACTCACTGGAGGTCAGACAGTATCTGGCCAGCTCTGTCAGTTTGATGTCCCTTATCTTTTTTTCTGTGTCACTAATTGCCATGGTGTATCCTCCTCATTCTGCTTTCGTGCTGTCAACCGCAAGCGTATCCATAGTACGATGCTTCAGGGCAATATACCGCAGATACTCCTTCGGCTTTGGTCGGTGTCTGGCATTGGCTTTTTACTGACAGGAGGGCTTTGTTACGAAATAACGGATGCATCTTGCACCGCCTGCCTGATACGCGCGAAGCGCAAATCTTAAAAACTCCGCGCAAGCATAAAAAACACTCCGTCAGATAAAAAAATGGCCTGGCACCTGCGCATCCGCGCTAAGAGCCCGCCATCCTCGCCGGTTATTTGTATATTGGTAACAGTTCAGAACAGCATCGAAATGAGCCTGCTCTTCTGGATAGTACGTATATTATTTTTGCTCCTACAAAGTATTGTAGCACATTTTTGTAAATAGTCAAATCACGAAAATGCCAAATCATGGCTTAAAATCAGGCATGACGGCTACAAATCTTCCAAATCCTCAGGCAAAAAACAAAACCAGCATTGCAATCAGCGCCGCAAGAAGCAGTACAGCCAAAAGGATCAGCAAAATCTGAGCCGCGGTGAGACCATTTCCCTGATTTTTTTCCGGGCGCTCCCAGGATTCCTCCCAGTCATTGTGCAGTTCTCTGTCATTTCTGTTCATATACATCACTCCAGTCTAATTACAGGTCACACCATGCCCCAATTTGCGTTACCTTAACCACTAAGGTGTTATTCATATGCGTTCGGTCATTTACCGCGCAGAGACTCAAAATATACGGCTGCCTGTTCCAGGGTATCTTTTCGCACGGAATAGCAGGAGCGCTTGCCCTCCTTCCGGCTGCAAACCAGCCCGGCTTCGCACAGGACCTTCATATGGTGTGACATCGTGGACTGGACGATATGTACGGATTCCAGCAGCTCTGGCGTAGACAGCTCCCGCCCGGAGAGCAGGTTCATAATCTTCAGGCGGTTTTCATCCGCGAGCGCCTGGAAAATGACGAGCATTTCCTGTGCGGATGCGTCATCAGGGCGTTTCGCCGGTTCTTTTTTCGACTGCCTGTGCTGTGTGGGAACGGCGGAGAATTCTTTTTTTACGAATTCCTCGGAGATCCTGTTATCATTTGATTCCGTTTTCGGAACAGGTGCCGGTGACGCAGTCTTTTCAAAACTTTCAGGGTACAGAGTGACCTGACGTTTTGGCTTTTTACTGTTTTCTGCCGCTTTCATTTTTCCGGCTTTCGGTTTTTCTTTTCTTTCTGCCGCTTTTTTGGCTTTCTTCTCTTTTTTTCCCTTGTCTTTACTCATATCTCGCCCTACTCTTAAAATAACTTGAAGGTTCTTTTTATGTATATTATAATTCATTCCGTCCGTTTTGTGAAGACGCATAATTTACAGGAAACGATATTGCAAGTGCGATGTTTAAAGGTATTGATAAGTGGAATTGAGGAGAGCGGAAGAATTTACCGGATTAATAACTTCAGGTTGTGATCAGTAATATAG
>JAJPXX010000079.1 GCA_021205225.1 Lachnospiraceae bacterium | reverse complement strand
TGCAAAAACTATTTAAAAAATATTAAATGTGCTTGACAAAGCCCTGCCTATTTGTTATTATACCGTTGTAATAAATGTAATAAATTTGTAATATGTTTTAAAAAGTTGTTTGGAGGCGGGGATAGATGATGAAAAAAGCAGTGATGCAATTTACGGCCTGCTGTCTGGCAGTAGGGATTACGCTTGGCAGTTTTGGGACGGTTGCCTTAGCGGATAATAATAGTGTGACACTTGCGGGGTTGAGCGAGACAAATACGGTAGTGAGCAGCAGCTCCACCCTTGCGGGGCTGAGTGAGACAGATGCAGTGGCCAGCACTGGGGGAGCACAGAGCGCGGCGGAGACAGCTGATGAGACAGCAGATTCTGAGACGGCTGATGAGACAGATTCTGAGGCAGCAGATTCTGCGGCAGTGACTTCTGAAACCGCTGATACTACGGCTGATGCAGACACGGATACCACGGCGGCTGAGACGGAAGCTCAGACAGAGACCGAGGCGGTATATGACACTAGCATGAGCGGCCAGCTGGCATTCGCGCAATGCGAGAATTATATCAATGTCCGCGCGGAAGCGAGCGTGGACGGCGAAGTGGTCGGCAAGGTTTATAACAATGGGTCAGTGACGATCCTTGGACAGATTGGCGACTGGTATGAAGTACAGTCCGGTAATGTGACCGGTTATGTGAATGTTGCGTATTTTGCGACAGGCGAGGAAGCAGATGAGATCGCAGAGGCAGTGGCTTACAATGTGGCGACGGTCAATGCGGAGGGGCTGTGGGTTCATTCTGAGGCAAGCGAAGATTCTTCGACGATCGGTATGGTATATTCCTCGGATCAGCTGGAAGTAGTTGCGTATGAAGGCGACTGGATGAAGGTAGTATTGGAGGATGGCACATACGGGTATATCAATGCGTGGTATGTGAATTATGATACCTATTATTCGACTGCGGAGACGCTGGAAGAGGAGCAGGAGAGACTGGATGCGCAGTGGCTGGCTTATCTTGCGGAGCAGGAAGCAGAAGCGGCAGCGGCACAGGCTGCAGAAGAAGCGGCAGCTGCGGAGGCAGCAGCGGCAGCAGAAGCAGCGGCGGCGGCAGCAACCGAAGCGGCAGAGACTTACACCTATACAGAGACTTACACCGACTCTTCCTCAACGACCGATTCTTCATCTTCGAGTCTGAGTGAGGCGCAGGCAGCGGTAGACGAGGCATATCAGGAATATCTGGAGGCACAGGAAGCTGCGGATGCGGCGACACAGCAGGCGGACGAGCAGCTGGTATATGATACATACGATGAGGCAGTAGCTGCATATCAGGATTATCTGGATGCGGTAGCGGTAGCGGATGAACTGAAGTATTCCACGGCAACAGATACTTCTACATCGACCACGACGACCGATACGTCAGCTGCGGAGACGACCTACACAGAGGCGGCAAGTACGGAGACAACCTATACGGAAGCGGCGCAGACCGAAGCAGTACAGACGGAAGCTCCGCAGACAGAGGCTCCGCAGACGGAAGCAGCACAGACGGAAGCGGCAGAGACAACGTCCACAGAGGCTTCCACTACGACAAGTACCTCCTCTACAGGACAGGCGATTGCGAATTATGCGGTACAGTTTGTTGGAAATCCATACGTATACGGCGGGACAAGCCTGACAAATGGTGCTGACTGCTCCGGATTTACACAGTCCGTATTTGCGAACTTTGGAATCAGCATTCCGCGTACGGCGGCGGCGCAGGCGTCGAGCGGCACATCGGTATCCTTAAGTGATATCCAGGCCGGAGACCTTCTGTTCTATTCGGATGGCAGCGGCATCAGCCATGTGGCTCTCTACATTGGCGGTGGTCAGGTAGTACACGCAAGCTCTTCCACAACCGGTATTATTATTTCAAGCTACAACTACCGTACACCGGTATGCGCGAGAAGATACTGGTCATAAGACAAGGCAACACAGTTAAAATTCAGGGCTGTCCGTCAGATTGGCGGGCAGCCCTGAATTTTATCTTGAAGCAAAGGTATGAATATGCTATTATGAAAACATTATAGAGTCCTGAGAACAATTTCCTGTGCAAAATAGTTCCGGAAAAGCCTGAAAGGTTCGGGGTGTTCAAGAAGATGCAGCGTGGTTTGCCTGGCAGCACAGGAGGATTGCCGGGCGTAATGCAGAGGTGCGTAGAATGACGAAAAATGACTGGTATGAGGCCGGTGATCAGATAAAGAGACTGGTGCAGGATGCTGTGGATACGGGAGATTTCTCTCAGCTGGGCAATACGATCGCGGACGTGGTGAATGACACGATGGATGGTCTGCAGGACGCGATCCGGGGAAATCTCGGCGGGAACCGAAGAGATGGCCGGGCGTCGGGTACTCAGACGTATGACCGTTATGATCAGGATAATACGTATGGCGGTGCCGACGGAGGGTATGGATCGAACTGCGATTCGTATGACCAGACTTATCGGGGACCGGCAGATCGCGCACGCAGGGCGTATGAGCAGGCGGCAAACCGCGGCAGGCAGACATATGAGCGGGCAACCGGCCGGACGTATGGGCAGTCTTCAGGCCGGGGCGATTCTTTTTATGGCCAGGGTACGCAGGGAACACAGAGATATCAGCCTGTGAAAGCAAAACGGCATGTGCCGGGCGAGCTTGGCAGCAAGCTGATGAAATATATTGGTTATGGCATGGGTGTGGTTTTTGGAGCTTCCCTTGCGCTGGAAGCCGCGGCGGCTGCCGCGATAGGGGATCTGTTTCTTTTTGCGGCCGGAGGCGTGACGGCGGGGCTGTTTTTTGCGGGCAGCCTTTTGCTGGGGGCGAATGGCCAGAGGCGCCTGGGGGAGTCCAGACGGTTTAAACGCTATCAGGAAGTGATCGGGGCGCGGAAGTACTGCATGATCGAGGAATTGGCAGCAGGCATCGGGGAGACTGCCAATTACGTGAAGAAGGATCTGAAAAAAATGATCCGGCGCGGTTATTTTCCGGTGGGATATCTGGATCGAAAGGAAACGCTTTTGATCACGGATCAGGCGACTTACCAGCAGTATCTGCAGACGGAGAGTGAATATGAGAAGCGCCAGAGTGCGCAGAGTATGGGTGACGGCGGGAATTCGGATAATACGGCCGGTTCAGAGAAGGAAGACCAGGAGAATACGGAGAGGACGCCGGAGCATCAGGCACTGATCGAGGAAGGACAGAAGTACATTCGCCATATTCATGAGTGTAATGAAAAGATTCCGGATGCGCAGATGACGGCGAAGCTGGATCGGCTGGAGCTGGTAGTGACGAGGATTTTCCAGGAGGCCGAGAAGAATCCGGACGCTGTGTCGGATCTGCGTAAAATGATGAGCTATTATCTTCCGACGACGCGGAAGCTGTTGGACGCTTACTGTGAGCTGGACGACCAGCCAATCCGGGGGCAGAATGTAGAAAATACGCGCGCAGAGATTGAGAGTGCGCTGGATACGATCAATACTGCGTTTGAGAAGCTGCTGGATGACCTGTACGAGGAGCAGGCGTGGGATATTTCCTCGGATATTTCGGTGCTGAACTCTATGCTGGCGCAGGAAGGGCTGACGAAGAGCGGATTTGAAGCGCAGGATTCGGCAAAGAATCCGAATTGCAAAAACATATAAGCACATGGGAGGACAAAAAAATGGATGAATTCAAGGAACTGATGGATGCAGAGGTGCCGACGCCGGTGTTGACGTTCGGGACGCCGGTAGCAGAAGAGCCGGCAGAGGTGCCTGCAGTGGAACAGGAAACAAAGCCAGCGGCCGCGGATCCGCAGCTGACAGAGGACTCGCTGACTCCGGAAGAGCGGAAGATGGTGGACGAGTTCAGCAAGCAGATCAATCTGCATGATTCAAACGGTATTTTGCAGTACGGTGCAGGTACGCAGAAAAAGATGGCGGATTTTTCGGAGACGGCATTGAAAAATGTACGCACGAAGGATCTCGGAGAGGTCGGCGATATGATCTCCAGCCTTGTGACAGAGCTGAAGAGCTTTGATGAGGACGAGAGTGAGAAGGGACTGTTTGGCGGCCTGTTTAAAAAAAGCGGCAATAAGGTGGCCAATATGAAGGCGAAATACGATAAGGCGGAGGTCAACGTCGAGAAGATCTGCACGGTTCTGGAGGATCATCAGGTACAGCTGATGAAGGATGTGGCTGTGCTGGATAAGATGTATGGGCTGAACCTTTCTTATTTTAAAGAGTTGTCGATGTATATTCTGGCCGGGAAAAAGCGCCTGGAGGAAGTGCGTGCGACGGAGGTTGCCGCGGCGGTAGAAAAGGCGCAGAAAAGCAACCTGCCTGAAGACGCGCAGGCGGCGAAGGATTTGCAGGAGATGTGCGACCGTTTTGAAAAGAAGATTCATGACCTGGAGCTGACACGCATGATTTCGATTCAGACCGCGCCGCAGATTCGTCTGGTACAGGCGAGCGACACGCTGATGATTGAGAAAATTCAGTCGACGGTGGTGAACACGATCCCGCTCTGGAAGAGCCAGATGGTGATTTCGCTGGGCGTAGAACACGCGAACCAGGCGGCGAAAGCGCAGAAGGAAGTCACGGATATGACGAATGCGCTCCTGAAAAAGAATGCGGAGCAGCTGAAAATGGCGACGGTCGAGAGCGCGAAAGCGTCCGAGCGCGGCATTGTTGATTTAGAGACGCTGAAATCGACCAACGCGAGCCTGATTTCGACCCTCGATGAGGTGATGAAGATTCAGGAGGATGGCCGCGCGAAGCGCCGTGCGGCAGAGGATGAGCTGAACCGTATGGAGCAGGAGCTGAAAAATACGCTGATTGGGCTGAAGAAATAAAATGAAAATTTATACGTTTTCACAGTGGGTACTGTTTTTTTACATCTACTGTTTTCTGGGCTGGCTGTGGGAGTCAGCCTACGTATCAGTTAAACAAAAACATCTGGTGAACCGGGGCTTTTTAAAAGGCCCCCTTTTGCCTATCTACGGCAGCGGCGCGCTCTGTGTGCTGGCAGTGACGATTCCCTTTCGGGACAGTGTTCCGCTGATGTGTCTTTCGGGGATGGCCGCGGCTACGGTGCTGGAATATGTGACCGGGGCTGTGATGGAGAGGCTGTTTCATGTGCGGTATTGGGATTATTCGGATAAATTCATGAATCTGAACGGGCATATCTGTCTGGCTTCTACGCTGTGCTGGGGCGTGATGACGGTGTTGGTCGTCGACGTGATTCAGGTCTACGTGGAGAGGCTGGTGCTGTCTTTTGATGAGGGAATGGTTGAGGCTGCGGTGATTCTGGTGACGCCGTTTGTGACAGCAGATGTGGTGACATCCTTCCGTGCGGCGATCCGTCTGCGAGATGTACTGGTTCAGTGGGAGCAGGTCAGCGAAGAGATGCGAAAGCTTACGGAGCGGAAGCAGGAACTGGAGCTGGCGATTGCCCAGAGAAAATCGGAAATGGAAGGCGTGCTGACCGAGCGGAAGCAGGAAGTGGAGAATGTATTTACGGAGCGGAAGCAGGAGCTTGAGAACGCGCTCAAGGGTGCGGGTGAAAAAGCAAATGAAACGCTGACCGTGGGCGTGCAGGAGGTATCGAACCGGATTGCCGCGCTCGGAGAGCTGCCAGGTAAGATTGCCGCGCTTCAGGAGCTGACGGAAACACTCGCGGCGGTTCAGGAGAGAACGGCGCGTCTGGCAGGAGAAAATGAACTTCTGCGCAGGATCAGTGTCAAGTCGATCCGCGGTTTGCTGAAGAGGAACCCGAAAGCAGTTTCTTTTATGAACAAAGAGGCGTTTGACGATGTGAAGGAATCTGTATCAAAGAAAAACGATGCAAAATCGAATACAGGGAAGGAATAGGAGTACAGACGAATGGAGACGGAAGCTTTTATCAGCGGATTCTGCAAAAGACAGAATCAGACAAGGACTGTGCTTTGCGAATATGAGACGGCAAAGGATGACAGCCGGATCCTGCTTGAAGCGGACTGTGACTATGGAAAATGTGAACACAGCAGGGACTGTACGCTGATGGCACAGGCTGCAGGCCGCACCCTGTAGGAGTTAAAACGCAGAACTGGTCAGGTCGGGGTCTGAGAAATAGCACAGGCGGGGGAAGAACGAGGCGGTTTATGACATTTGATGAATTTGAGACGGCAGCCTATGAGATCACGGATACCTTTCCGGAGGAATTCTACCGGGAGCTGAACGGAGGGATCATTGTGAAGGAGCAGGCCAGGCTGCATCCGGCGGATCAGTGCGGCGACCTGTTTGTGATGGGAGAATATCACAGGGATTATTACCTTGGACGGTTCATTGTGCTATATTACGGCTCTTTCATGCGCTGCTGCGGCTCCTGGCAGGAGGAAGCGGTTCTGGAAAAGATGCGCAGGGTGCTGCTGCATGAATTCCGGCATCATCTGGAATCTCTGGCTGGGGAGCGGGATCTGGAAATTGAGGATGCCATTCGGATTTCGCAGTATACGGAGAGGGTTGAAAAACGTAAAAATTAAGGCAGTTTTTTGCTGTTTGTACAGGAAGAAAGCCTTGACGAACAGGAATGCCGGGGATAGAATAGGTAAGGTGAATTTTTGACAGATGCGGACATTTGTGCGCGAGAGAAAGACAATGCGGCATAGCATACAGGACTGGAGGAGAATACTTTATGAAACCTTATAGGATGATGACCTGTGAAGAGCTTCTGACGGAAAAGGCGGCTGTGGAGGCCAGGTATCAGGAGATGAAAGCAAAGGATCTGAAGCTGGATATGTCGAGAGGGAAGCCATCGAAAGAGCAGCTGGATCTTTCCAATGGAATGATGGATGTCCTGAGCAGTACGGCGGATCTGACCTGCGAATCCGGTGTGGACTGCAGGAATTATGGCGTGATGGACGGGATTCCGGAGGCAAGGCATTTGCTTGCGGATATGTCTGAGGTGCCGGAGAAAGATATTCTGATTTACGGGAACTCCAGTCTGAATGTGATGTTTGACACGGTAGCGCGGGCGATGTCAATGGGTGTGTGCGGACATACGCCATGGGGGTTGCTGGAAAAAGTGAAATTTCTCTGTCCGGTGCCGGGATATGACCGTCATTTTGGCATTACGGAGTTTTTCGGGATTGAGATGATCAATGTGCCTCTCCTTCCGACGGGGCCGGATATGGATCTGGTTGAACAGTTGGTCGCAAATGATCCTCTGATCAAGGGAATCTGGTGTGTGCCGAAATATTCGAACCCGACCGGCGTTTCTTATTCGGATGAGACGGTTCTGCGTTTCGCGAACCTGAAGCCGGCGGCAAAGGACTTCCGTATTTTCTGGGACAATGCTTACTCGATTCATCA
Source organism: Lachnospiraceae bacterium (assembly GCA_021205225.1). Taxonomy (GTDB): domain Bacteria; phylum Bacillota; class Clostridia; order Lachnospirales; family Lachnospiraceae; genus Choladousia. The sequence continues at coordinate 25,122 of JAJPXX010000079.1, read as the reverse complement.
TCTGTATGACGACGACCAGGATGTGATTCTGGAGCTTCTGACGGAAGCGACGAAGGCTGGCAATGAGGATCTGGTATACAAATTTATTTCTACTTCAAAGGTTTCATTCCCAGGTTCCGGAATCGCGGCGTTTGCGGCTTCGGAGGCGAATCTGGCGGACGCGCGGCGCGCGTTGTTTTATCAGACAATCGGGCATGATAAGCTGAACCAGCTGCGGCATGTGCGTTTCTTTAAAGACATGGACGGCGTGCATGAGCATATGAGAAAGCATGCGGCAATCCTGCGGCCGAAGTTTGAGGCGGTCGAGGAAGGGCTGGAGCGTGAGCTTGGCGGGCTGGAAATCGGCACCTGGACAAAGCCGAAGGGCGGTTATTTTATTTCCTTTGACTCGCTGGAAGGCTGCGCGAAGAAGATTGTGGCGAAGGCGAAAGAGGCTGGCGTGACGATGACAGGCGCCGGAGCGACGTATCCATATGGAAAAGACCCGAAGGACTGTAATATTCGTATCGCTCCGTCTTTCCCGACACCGGAAGAGCTGCAGCTGGCGACGGAAATCTTTGTGCTGAGTGTGAAGCTGGTCAGCCTGGAAAAATATCTGGCAATGTAAAGCGGCATTACCGCAAATGGAAACACGTTTTTGTGTGGAATTTATGATTTTGCTTGCTCCTGTTGACCAAATGGGGTATAATGGCAAAGAGATTATGTCCAGATGGGCGACTAATGTAGGCTGGGCGGGAATATTGTCGATACACTGGCTGCGTATCTGCTGCGAAGTCAGGGACGAAGATGGAATGACTGCAGGCGGGGAAGTGCGTGAATGAGAGTCCCCGGGGAAAGCCGGAACAGGAGGAACGAAACAAGTATGAAGCGCTGTATCGTGTGTGGTAATATCGGGAATGACGACAGTGTGGTCTGCAATGTATGTGGGAATCCATTTATAGACATGGAAATTGAAGCTGAGGACGAAGAGGATGTCCTGGAATCGGATGAGCGGATTGAAGAGCAGCTAAAGGATGTGCTGACGAAGGTGCAGGATGATGAGCCTGCGGCGCAGCCGGACACGACGGAGAATCCGGTATCTGCACCGGAAGCATTTCAGGCGGATGAGCCGTCAGTGACCGTTCTTCCGGAAGCAGACTTTGATGCCTCCGTGCCTCAGGGGGAAGATGCAGCGGAGTCTTTTGGGTATGCCACACAGGAGCTGGTGTCCGAGGCGGACGACAGATATAAGACGTATGTGAAGCAGGCTGAGACTCACGCGGAGCAGGCCGAGGCGAGCGCGAAGCAGGCGGAAGAATACGCCGGACATGCAGAAATATACGCGAAATATGCGGAGATATGCGCAAGTAACGCGGAAATGTCCGCAAAGCGCGCGGCGGAGGAGCCGATACAGAACGCAGCGAAGGCATTTGCAAAGAGCGTGGCGGAGACGCCGGCGAAGGAAGAGACAGCAACACCAGTAGAGATGGCAGCAGAGGCTTTTGCGCGGCGGGAGACGGAAGCGCCCATCAAAGCTGTTAAGGAAAAAGAGCCGGAGACAATGGCCGCAGCGGAGGCAGCGCAGCAGGAGCCGGAGAAGTCTTCTGGAGCTGTGAAGGCAAAAGAACCGGCTGCGGCGGAGGTTCTGGCGAGACAGCTGGCAGAGGCACAGGCAGAGACAACGTCAGAGGAACCGGCGAAAACCGCTGCAGCGGCTATGACACGAAAGACAAAGGACAAATCCGTACAGGGTGAGGCCAGAGCTGCGGCAAAAGATGAGAAGAATACGCAGCGTCCGGTAAGACCGCGCAGGACGAAGAGCGGTCCGCAGATTTACGGGCAGGAGTCTGCAGCGGGATTTGACGGTGCGCAGGGTGTGATTCGCAAAGATGTCCACGGCGGGCACGCCGGAGAAAATCTGGTATACGGAGACGATATACAGAACGCTCCGGTTCAGCCGAGAAGACGGTCGGAGACTGCCAGGAGAAAGAATACGACGATGGCAGCGGGGGAGCGTCCTGAGCGCCCCGCGCAGCGTCTGGCGGATGGACGTACGGTAGCCGGAGGGGGTACCGCGGGCCGTGCGAACGGATCGAATGCAGCGGGCGCCCCGGCACAGCAGCCAAAGCCGCCGGTGCAGCCATATGCGCCGCAGGCTCCGCGGGAAAACCGCGGCAATTCGCAGCAGCCGCATCATCACAGTGGCAAGAGCTCTGGCAAGGCCCGCAAAGTGATGGAGGCGTCAAAGGATGCGCTGACATCGCCATTGCTGCTTTTCGTTGCTCTTTTGCAGACGGTATTTCTGGCGGGATCTGTTGCGGCGGTTTTTATGAGAGAGCTGAGCTACGGGCAGCTCGGAAAGCTGCTGAATCTTTTGGATCTTCCTTCTCAGCTGAGCGGCTATGTCAGTATGTTCCAGAGTGCGATGACACAGCTGGATAACGGCGCGCTGGCGATCAACCTGGCGATTCGTGTTCCGGATCTTCTGCTCTGCCTTGGCTTTTGGATGATCTGGATTCTGGCACACAGATCGAAGAAGAAAATGTCGGGCTTTGGCTTCGGATTGGTGCAGTTTGTGACGATTATAGAGATGATTGCCGCCTGCGCGGTGCTGCTGGTTGTGCTGATTCTTTCGGTGACGCTCGTAATTGCGGCGTGGAGCGGAGGAACGCAGAGTCTGATTGTGATTGCGGCAGCGACACTGGTCGGCGCGATTATTGTGACGATGGCGATTGTCATGTATTTTTTCTGCTATCTCTCAACGATCCGCATTATAAAGACGAATGCCCGCACGGGCGAGCTTTGCGGTAAGGTTTCCGTATATGTTGCAGTGATTCATATGATCCTGGCACTGATTGGAATTATAAATATTCTTTCCGGTATTGTGAATATGGAGATGACCAGTATTGCGGCTGGTATCGGGCAGCTGGGCTGGATGCTGCTGTTTGGCGTCTGGATTCTGAAGTATCGGAGTACACTGAGCGCATATAACGGATAAAACAATAGAATGACGGATAGGGAAGGGACTCTCGCGGTTATTTGCGGGGGTCTTTTTACTTCGACGCTGTTCTGAACGGTTACAAAAAACTTTATTGACAGCATATGGATTATCTGTTAGTATTAACCCGTAATTTAGCATGGTAGAGTAATGCAGTACAAACTGAAATGGAGGAGAACATTATGAGGAAGAATTGGATGGCTGGCGCGATCGCCGCAGCTGTGGCAGTGTCTATGACGATGGGAACGGTCAGCATGGCGGACGAGAGGACGACTTTTACGGTAGGATTTGACGCGGAGTATCCGCCGTATGGTTATATGGACGACGACGGAGAGTACACAGGATTTGATCTGGAGCTGGCGCAGGCTGTCTGCGACCTGGAAGGATGGGAGCTCATTAAGACCCCGATCGACTGGGATTCTAAGGATCTGGAGCTGGAGTCCGGTTCGATTGACTGTATCTGGAGCGGCTTCACAATCAATGGCCGTGAGGATGATTACACATGGTCTTATCCGTACGTCGATAACAGTCAGGTGATTGTGGTGGCTGAAGATTCCGGTATTACCTGCCTGGATGATCTGGCGGGCAAGATTGTTGGCGTACAGGCGGCTTCTGCGGCGCTGGAGCTTCTGAGTGAGGACGGCGACCAGGCAGACCTGGCAGCGACCTTTGGTACCTTACAGGAATTTGCGGATTACAATACTGCTTTTGTGGAGCTGCAGGCCGGGAGTATTGACGCAGTGGCGATGGATATCGGCGTAGCACAGTATCAGATTAAGGAAAAAGAGGGCTACATCATTCTTGACGAGGAACTGAACTCGGAGCAGTACGGCGTAGGCTTCCGTCTGGACGATGAAGAGCTGCGCGATACGGTAAATGAGGCGCTGCTGGCGCTCGTAGAGGATGGTACGGTAGCGGAGCTGGCCGAAAAGTATGAGCTGAGCGATATGGTTTGCCTGGGTGAGGGCATCCTGGAGGAAGCGGAGACCGAAACAGAGGCTGTGACAGAGTAATCTGTACTGCGGGTCATACGTTTGCTGCGGCAGTGCAGAATGGCATCGGAATGAAAGGCCGGGGTGTGACCGCGGCAGAACGCATAGACAAGATGGAGGATAAGGGCATCCTGCAAGTGTGGGGTGCCTTTTGTTAATAATATGAAATTTTCAGTCATGCTGAGTCAGTTGAGCAATGGTATGCTCCGGTCAATGGGAATCTTTGCATTGACCCTGATTTTTTCTCTGCCGCTCGGGCTTCTGATTTCTTTTGGCAGGATGTCAAAAAACAGCCTGTTGCGCACGATTACAAAGATATACATATCTGTGATGCGCGGGACGCCGCTGATGCTGCAGCTTCTGGTCGTTTACTTCGGACCGTATTACCTGTTTGGCATGAAAATCGGCGGCAGCTATCGTTTTACTGCGATTATCATTGGGTTTTCGCTGAACTACGCGGCCTATTTTGCTGAGATATACCGGGCGGGCATTGAGTCGATGCCGGTCGGGCAGTATGAGGCGGCGCAGGTGCTGGGATATGGGAAAATCCAATGTTTTTTCCGGATTATATTCCCACAGGTGATAAAAAGGATTCTGCCGTCTGTGACGAATGAGGTTATTACGCTGGTCAAGGATACCTCATTGAGCTTTTCGCTGGCTTATGCAGAAATGTTTACAATCGCGAAACAGATCGCGGCCTCGCAGACAACGTTCATGCCCTTTGTAGTGGCGGCGGTCTTCTATTACGTCTTTAATCTGGTGGTAGCGGTTGTGATGGAGCAGATCGAAAAACGCCTGAATTATTACCAGTAAATATGCACACACAGGGAAACCCGGTCAGGCTTATCGGCCGGTGTAAAACAGGGATGCAAAGGAGAGGCAGCCGTTATGAAGCTTCTTGAAATGAGTCATATCAGAAAGCAATTTGACAACCTGGAGGTCCTTCACGACATTTCCTTCTCCGTAAGTGAAGGGGAAATTCTGTCGATCATTGGTCCGTCCGGTTCCGGAAAATCGACCCTGCTGCGCTGCGCGACAATGCTGGAGCAGATTGACGGGGGAGAAATTTCCTACCTGGGAGAAAGAACTGCCTGGGTAGAAGCGGATGGAAAACGGGTATATCCGAAAGGGGAGCAGGCGAAGAGGGTACACGCCTGTTTTGGGCTGGTGTTCCAGAATTTTAATCTGTTCCCGCATTTTTCAGTAATGAAAAATATCACAGACGCGCCAATCACGATTCAGAAACGTCCGAAAGAGGAGGTTTATGAGGAAGCGCGGGAGCTTCTGCGGAAAATGGGTTTATCTGATAAGGAGGACGCATATCCGTGCCAGCTCTCCGGCGGACAGTGTCAGAGGGTTGCGATTGCAAGGGCGCTTGCGCTGAATCCGAAGATTCTCTTTTTTGATGAACCGACGTCCGCGCTGGATCCGGAGCTGACCGGTGAGGTGCTGAAGGTTATCAAATCACTGGCTGAGACGCATATTACAATGGTAATTGTCACTCACGAGATGTCTTTTGCGCGTGACATTTCCGACCGCGTGATCTTCATGGACAAGGGCGTCGTGGCTCTCGAAGGCTCCCCGGATGAGGTGTTTGACGCCGACCACGCCCGCATCCGTGAATTTCTGGGGAAATTCGGGCGATAATTGTTATGGATATAACTGCGGTTATGACCAGTAACGTTTGACCACTTGCAATCTTTTTGTTTTTGGTGTACTATAGCAGAGCAGCGCGAAAAGCCGCTGCTTTTTGTCATATGAACAAACAAGTTCAGAACAGCATTGAAATGAAAAGACAGACTGTGCAGATTTATCTGCTAAAGGCTGTATTTTCATTTTGGGATGGGCGGGCGCTGATCGTCCAGTGGACGATCGTTTAGCGCCGACCGAAGTGGAACGTAGACGCCCATCAGCCACAGACATATGACGCGCAAGCGGCATATAGCCTGCGAAGCAGGCGGTCTGCGGCATGCTGTTTTGAACTGCAACACAACAGCATCGAAATGAAAAGACAGAAAGAAGGATGAATATGATAAAGGTAGATATTATCTCTGGCTTCCTCGGCGCAGGCAAGACGACGCTGATCAAAAAGCTGATCGCGGAGGTGTTCGCGGGGAAGAAGATTGTGCTGATTGAGAATGAGTTTGGTGAGATCGGAATCGACGGAGGATTTTTGAAGGACGCCGGGATCAACATTACGGAGATGAATTCCGGATGTATCTGCTGCTCTCTGGTAGGTGATTTTGGCAAGGCGCTGAAAGAGGTGGCGGAGCAGTTTTCTCCGGATCGTATCATTATTGAGCCGTCGGGCGTTGGGAAGCTGTCGGATGTGCGCAAGGCGGTGGAAGGCGCTGCGGAAGAGGCGGGACTTGTGCTGAATGCGCTGACGACCGTGGCGGATGCGTCTAAGATTAAAATGTATATGAAGAATTTCGGTGAGTTTTATAACAATCAGATCGAAAGTGCGGCGACTGTGATTCTGAGCCGTACGCAGAAGCTTTCTGAGGAAAAGCAGCTGGAAGCCGCTGCCATGATTCGGGAGAAGAATCCGAACGCGACGATTATCACGACTCCATGGGACGAGCTGACCGGCGCGCAAATGCTGAGCGCAATGGAGGAGACGGATGTGCTCGCGCAGATGCTTCTTGCGGAGACAGAGGCTCATGAAGATGAGGACGACGAAGAATGCTGCTGCCACGACCATGAGCATCATCACGATCACGAGCATCATCATGACCACGAGCATCATCACGATCATGAGGATTACGACCACGAGCATCACCACGACCATGAAGAGGATCATGACCACGAGCATCACCACGATCATGAGGAGGATCATGACCACGAGCATCACCATGATCATGATCACGAGGAAGAGTGCTGCTGTCACGGCGATCATGATCATCATCATGACCATGACGGGCATCACCATCATCACCACCACGCGGATGAGGTATTTACTTCCTGGGGACAGGAGACGCCGCGCAAATATACAAAGGATGAGGTGGAAGAGATTCTCCAGGCGCTTGGCAGAGAAGAGAGCTATGGCACGGTACTTCGCGCGAAGGGGATGCTTCCGGCGACGGATGGCACCTGGATTCATTTTGATTTTGTCCCGGAGGAATATGAGATTCGTACCGGCGCGGCAGATTATACCGGGCGTTTCTGTGTGATCGGCGCACAGCTGAATGAGCAGAAGCTTGAGGAGCTGTTTCATCTGGCGTGAGCAAAGATATAGCGGAATATTTTTATCCGGCGTAAGCAGGGAAAACAGCAGAGTATTTCCATCCGGCGTGAGTGAGAGAACAAGGCAGAATTCCCCCGTCGGGCACGGTCAGGATTTAGAGAAAGAAAAGAGTGATAAGGTATGCGGCAAATTCCGGTTTATTTAATTACAGGATTTCTGGAAGCGGGCAAGACCGCGTTTCTGCGGGATGTCCTGGATGGCGGCGACTTCGCGGATGGTCAGAGGGGGCTTCTGATTCTCTGCGAGGAGGGCGAAGAGGAATACGATGAAAAAGCGCTGGCGGATATGAATTTCTCCGTGCTGACTGTGGATTCGCAGGAGGAATTTACAGCTGATTTTCTGCGCACCTGTGAGAAGCATTACCGTCCGAAGCGGATTTTCATTGAAATGAATGGGATGTGGGACTGCAAATGGCTGTATGGAGAAGATCTTCCTCTCAGTATGGCGATTGCGCAGGTCATTACCGTGGTGGACGGGAGTACCTTTCCGGTTTATCTGAATAATATGCGGAGCATTTTAAGCAATCTGTTCCAGTATACAGAGATGGCGATTTTTAACCGCTGTACGCCCCAGATGGATCTGCTGTCCTATCGGCGTACGGTTCGCGGGCTGAATCCGCGCGCAATGGTCTATTTCGAGGATAAGGACGGAAATCCGATCGATCCCGGCAAGGATGTGCCGCCATTTGATCTGACTGCTGATGTGATCCAGGTGGATGATATTGATTATGGTCTCTGGTATCTTGACGCTTTTGAGTCAAAGGACCGCTATGAGGGAAAAAAGGTGCGGTTCCGCGCCAAAGTCATGAAGTCCCGCCGCCTGCCGTCAAATTCGTTTATTCCCGGCCGTAATGTCATGACCTGCTGTGCGGAAGATATTCGTTTTGTCGGCTATGTATGCAAAGCCGGGTTTGCCGGCGATCTGAAGCCGAGGCAGTGGATCTGGCTGACTGCGGAAATTCGCTATGAATACCAGAAGGAGTATGGGGAAGAGGGACCGGTTCTGTATGCAAAGAGCTATGAGCTGACCGGGGCTCCCGAAGAGGATACCGTGTACTTCAATTAGGAGCTTAAGAACAATTCTTGCGCAAAAAGCAAAATTTTGTCCCGGTTTCTCCGGGTCGGGAATGGAAGAAGAATTCCCTGCGCAAAAGGACAGAATTCTGGATTCCGGTTTGGCCGGGTGAGGGGTGTGAACGGTGAAACGACAGGTAAGCCTTGAAGAAATATCGGATGGCCGCCTCTATGGCCGTCATGACATGGTTCGGGCAGGCTGCGGCGACTGTAAGGGCTGCTCTGCGTGCTGTCATGGGATGGGAGAATCCGCGATCCTGGATCCGCTTGATGTTTACCGCCTGACACAGGGAACCGGACTTTCAGCAGATGCTCTGATGGCCGGGAAGCTGGAGCTTCACGTGGTGGATGGTATTATTCTGCCAAATCTTGCAATGACTGGCGAAGAGGAAGCCTGCGGTTTCCTGAACGAAGACGGCCGCTGCGGGATTCACCCGTTCCGGCCAGGCGTCTGTCGGCTGTTTCCGCTTGGCAGATACTATGTCAAAGCGGATGAGGAGACTGTGCAGGCAGATCCCGCAGCCGGGAAAACGGGGCATGGATCTGATATGCGGAGGGCAGAAAGTGCGGGATCCTTTCAATATTTTCTTCAGACAGGGGAATGTCCCGCTCCAAACAAGACGAAGGTGCGGGTAGAGAAGTGGCTTAATCAGCCGCAGCTTGCCAGATATGAGGAATATATATTGAAGTGGCACAATTTTCTGGCGCGGGCGGAGGCGCTTGTGGCGGAAGAGAAGGATGAAAATGTGGTAAAAAACATTAATCTCTACCTGTTAAAGCTGTTTTTTATGAAAGCATACGAACCAGGGGAAGACTTTTATGAGCAGTTTGAGACACGCCTTGCGGTGGCGGAAGAGCTTCTGTGGCAGTAAAGATGTGTTACACACCATGTACCGCCTGGCGCGCGAATCACAGGTCATAAAAGCCTTCAGAGCAGGAGGCGTTTTCGATAGGTGTGTATCGAAAAAGCGCCTGCGAAGAAACGGTGGATGGCCTTAAAACAGTATCGAGTAAGATTTTGAATCAAAAAATATGGCAGAATCAGCAGCAGTTGCCCAAATTGGGCAGCTGCTGTTTTTCTATACCAGTTTTATGAATCGAGAACTGTTTGAAACCATGCCGGATATGATGGACGCGAAGCAGTTGGCCGCTGTGCTCCATCTATCCAAATCCGGAACTTACAATTTGTTGAACAGTGATGATTTCCTGATACTGAAAATCGGTGACCGAAAGCAGGTTATGAAGCAGGATTTGCTTGCTTGGCTGAAGCAGCATACCAACGGTCAAGAGCCATGAAAAACAGGATTTTGATGATAGCAGTTGCCGGGATATACCGCTCTTTGCCTGTGCGACTTCTATTTGATAATTCTTGTTTTTTCAGCTCATAAGCCAAAGAAAATGGATAAAAATAGCATCAATTTTGAAATCTAACACAGAAAGGAGATTTTATATTTGAGTTACTGATTCACTTATGATACAATTTGTTCAACGTTCGCTGATTTAATCTTTTGAACTTGTGACAGCGAGATTAAATGATGGCCTATCCAATATGGACATGATGGAAAATTGGTGCCATTTTAGGTCTCTGCTCTCTCGCCTAAATAAGCAGAGCGTTGTTCCGTTTATCAATACTGCTATTACACACAATATTGAACCACAGTACATTGCCGCCGCCTTTGAAAAGCAGTTTTACTATCAATGGATTGATTACATCATTTCTAAAACGCCGGTATTGTCTACCTTTAATAGAATCTCTCAGGACAAGGCAATACACACATTTGTAGAAAAGGATACTGAGCAATTTGAAATCAACAAGGCGAAAATTCGCGCGGAACTCTCTTCAATGCGTCCGTCGATTGATATGATTGCTCCCGGTAGTGCGTTAGCAACACTTCTGCGTGAAGGCGAGAAAAAACGCAAGCAAAAGAGCATTCGCTCGCTGCTTTCGGAGACAGGAGAACTTGTTCAGCGAATCAAGCCTTGCTTCTTGATGTCTCCGTTAAGCGTAAGCACCTTCCTCGCTGCTGGTGCTGTTCATTTTGATGTTGTTGTGTTTGATGAGGCCTCGCAGATTTTTCCACAGGATGCAATCGGTGCAATTTATCGCGCGAATCAGCTCATTGTTGTAGGCGATTCCAAACAGATGCCGCCGAGCAACTTTTTCAATGCGACGATTGAAGCAGAAGACAATGATGAAGAAACCGGAGATGTGACGGATTTTGAATCTATCTTGGATTGGTGCTCCACCTCAATGCAGCAGCTCAGATTGAGATGGCATTATCGCAGTCGCTATGAGCAGTTGATTACCTTCTCGAATAAGAACTTCTACGATAATGATCTGATCACTTTTCCTTCTTCAAAGGCAGACAAGCCGGGAGTGGGTGTTGACTACTTTCACGTAGATGGTGTCTTTGATCGAAAATCCCACACGAACCGTAAAGAGGCCGAATATGTGGTTGACCTCATCTATCAGAATATTGAGAAGTATCCGAATCGCAGTTTGGGTGTGGTAGCCTTTAGTGTTGCCCAGCAAGACTTGATAGATAAGCTTCTTTCCAAGCGGCGTCAAAGCACCCCTGAAAAAGAGTTTTTCTTCAAGAGCAGTGAAAAAGAACCTTTCTTTATCAAAAATCTTGAAACAGTTCAGGGTGATGAGCGAGATACAATCATATTTAGTGTTGCCTATGGTATCGATGCACAAGGCAGACTGCTTCATAACTTTGGTCCTCTCAATCGTGCAGGCGGTGAACGTCGGTTGAATGTCGCTGTTACACGAGCAAAATGTAATGTGCAGTTGGTTTCTTCCATGCACTACACTGATATTGATTTGAAGCGTACTTCAGCAGAAGGTGCAAAGTTGCTACGAGAGTATTTGGACTTTGCAGAAAATGGAAACATTGCATTGGAACGCGCCATTCAAGTCAGTGCATTTGAGCAGTTTGATTCTGATTTTGAATTAGAGGTTTGCGAATTCCTGCGCGCCAATGGATTTTCGGTAGATACACAAGTTGGCTGCTCTGGTTTCAGAATCGACCTCGGATTGAAAATTCCGGATAGCTCTGATTATGTGCTGGCTATTGAATGTGATGGTGCCACTTACCATTCCTCAAAAAATGCCAGAGACCGAGATCGACTTCGCCAAGAGATTCTGGAACGAATGGGATGGAAATTCTATCGTATCTGGTCAACGGATTGGTTTAGAAATCAAGCCGTTGAAAAACAGTGCTTGTTGGAAGCTGCCAATAACGCATTGCAATTTTCGAGTTCTGTAGTCACACCACAACAGGAGCCAAAAGACGAAGTAGAATCCTTTGAAGAGGTTGCAGCCACTCAGCATTTTGAGTTTCCGCCGTATAAGGCTGCAGACATCAATAAACTCTCCCGTCAATTCCTCCCTCGTGACTTCAAAGGGTTTGTAAAGGCGATTCTTGAAGTTGAGGCACCTCTTTCTGAAGAACTTCTTCTGAAAAGAATAGTAGGGCTTTTTGGCCGAGAGAAAGTTACCAGTGTGGTACAGCGTAGCTTTGAACAACAGATGTATGGATACCAGCGGTATGATATTGTGCGCCGCAATGGTTTCTTGTATCTCGCCAATGCTGAACAGCCTTCTTTCAGAGGAGTGGGAGATATAGCACGAGATATAAAGCAAATTGCGCCTGAAGAGTTGGCGGCCGGTATGTTGGAAATTCTCAAGCAAAACATGACTGCTGATAAGAATGGACTCTATCGAACTCTTGCACAGCAGTGTGGGATCAATCGAGTTGGCAAAGCAATTAACGAGCAATTCGATAGTGTTTTGCGACTGCTTTCCGATGATGTTTATATTGATGGAGAGCAGGTCATGCTAAAATAATCGCTTGGTAACAAGAGCACATTTCTATACAGGGCAAGCCCTGTATGTGTGTCCTGCGGAGCTGACAGCCCGGACTGATTGAACAGTTCGGGTTGTTTTGCGTCGTTTCACTCAGTTCCGGGGGGCTGTAACCCTGTTGATTTATAATTAAAATTGATCCGGGTTTAACGAGCAAAATTGCCCCACCCTGAAGGGCGAGGTCGTGAGTAAGACGTTGAAGGCGGGGCTTATCTTCGCAGGAATTACTTGGCTGATTGGAGTGATGTTTGCAGATAAAATCCACAGGCATGATTACATACGAAGTCTGAAGCCTCTCATAGCTTAGGACTTACCACCAGATAAACAAAATGATTTCTACACGTTCCCTTTGTCTGTACACCCATTTTTTAACATGGATTTGTCTTTAAGGTCACAGATTGTGACCTTAAAAATTATTCTTCTGTTTCTAATTCCAGTCGCTGTATGATATCCTGAACAATTCCTTCGTCCTGTATTAGACTAATGCCAAAGCACTTTTTTCCCGCGTCTTTTAATGAGGCACCGATATGGTATGCAATCTTTTCATCAAGAATGAGAAAACGGTCATGAAATGCTTTTGTGTATTTCACATTCATAACAGGGTATTGAGCATTAAACTTATTCACATCAGAATCACTCAATTTTGTTTTCTCGTGTGTGTAGATGCTAACGGACACATTATTGTTTTTCTTGCAGAGCAGATTCAATGTCTCTACATCTACATATCCATCAATCAGCGTTATGTTTTTCTCTGCTTTTTGAATCAGGCTGACCAGTAAGCCAAAAGCATCATAAATCTGGCCCTGAAAGAAGACCTTTTGATTAGATTCTTCATGTTCAGATATGTATTCAAAAATCTGCTCCAATTTTTCGTCAGTTTCCTTCTGATATTCCAGTTGTTTTAATTCTACGTTGCTGATACGTTCAAAGAGAAATGCGTTGTTGGAGATAAAACGACGCATTTCTACAAAGGCATTCATAATATTTATACTAACTTGAATAGCAACATCGCTTCTTAAAACTGCTGATAACATAGCAATCCCTTGCTCTGTAAAAGCGTAGGGCAGGTATTTACGATGCGCGCCTCTTCCGGAATTTTCGTTTAAGGTCACAATTTGTGACCTTAAAACTGCATACTCATCCCTGGTTAGTTGAAATCTGAAATTATCCGGGAACCTGGCGATATTCCTTTTTACAGCTTGATTAAAAACTTTTGTTTCTACCTGATATAACATAGCCAGGTTACTGTCTATCATTACCTGCTGGCCGCGAACAATATATATCAGGCTGCGTATATCGACCTGCGCCGTTTCGGCAACAGCAATGTTTGTTTTTTCTTTTGTAACGATCTCATTATTTTCTGCTGCCATTGATTTTCTTACCCATAGTGTCCTTTCGGTGTGATTAGCATAGTATAACATAAAGCGCCAAAATACGACAGTATTTTTTGAACTTTTTAAAGAGAAACATCCGTACAAAACGAGTCATCGGAAGACGTTCATGTCATGTTGATCGGTTAGCCTTACATTCTTCCAACCCGTATAGGAGTCATTTTCGCTTCCACAATACCATATCATTTACGGTTCCGATGGTCAGCAAATCCAAAGGAGAGAATGGTATCCCGCTTATAGCCAATGTGCCGTATGGGTACATGAAAGATCCAGAAAATCCGAAGCATTGGATCCTCGCCCCGGAAGCTGTTGCAGTGGTCAGGCACATCTTCGCATTGTGCTTGGAAGGCCGGGCGGCATTGCAGATTGCTAAGCAGCTAAAAACGGAAAAGGTTCTCACACCAATTGCGTATAAAAAGATGCAAGGGAAGGCTACTTCGCATCTCAATTCAGAAAGCCCGTATGGGTGGGCGGATAAGCTCGGTAGTCAATATTTTGGAACGCCAGGAATACACAGGCTGTACGGTCAATTTCAAGACCTATACCAACAGCCTGTGGGACAAGAAGCAGCATGAAAATATGGATGGAACAGTGCTGCGCGAGTTGGTAAGAATAATCTATGTGGAGGCTCCGGACAAGTCCAGCGGGAAGCGTCAGCAGTTATCCATATCAGCTACACAGAGATTGGATTCATTCCTCTGGCTAAACTGATGCAGAAAAAGGAAAACAACGTGGCCGAAACCACGCTGTCTCCTGCTTGAAATATACAACTTCAGGTATAATTGAATTTGACTGTTATGACCATCCTGCTATCCTTCGCGGCGCTTTTTTTCATGGAAAGAAGACTATCGGGCGTCTCTGGTCTGTATCAGCAGACTGATATTCGCGTTCTCATAGCTGTTCAGTACGCTCGTATCGAAGGCTTCGGGTGAGACGGTGCCGGTATACCAGGATTTGGAGTTGAAGTATTCCTGGATACTGGCTGTGCTGAATTTACGCCCGTGCCGCGCGTAGATTTCATTGATTGCCATCTGCAGCTCATCTGCGGTCATACCGGTCAGGTCGCTGGCGGTCAGGTACGCGGTAGAGCTTGTCGGGAGGATGTATTCATCTGTGAGGCTATCTGCGCTGAAATCATGATTGGCAAGATAGTCTACCATGAGTTCGATGTTTGCGGATTCATAGACATTCATCACGCTGGTATCAAAATCATCCGGCTCAATGAAACCATAGTACCAGGATTTGGAATCAAAATACTCCTGAACCTCATCGAGATAGAATCTGCGGTGATGCCGCGCGTAGATCTCGTTGATCGCCATCTGTACTTCATCGGCGGTCAGACCCGAAAGGTCGCTCTCGGTCAGATAAGAGGACGCACTGGTTTCGAAGATATATTCTGAATCAATGGTGATGATAACGTCGACGGTCAGCGTCAGATTCGCTTTGACCCAGTCCATGTCGTCGGAGAGGGAATTATATTCCTCCGCAATACTGGAGTCTCCGGTGTAGGCCTGGTAATCCGTCGGGAATTCTGCGTAATAGGTTCCTTCTGAGGTATACCCGATCACCATGTAGCTTGGAAGATCGAGGTAGTCATTGTCCTCTGTGTAGGCAATCGTGAACAGGTGGCCGCCATTTTCGTAGCCCAGCTCTTCTGTCCAGGCGTTGCGTGAGCTGATGTGGTAAAAGCTGACATAATCGGAGGAAATATTCATCTGTACCTTGCCGCTCCAGCTCGAAGGCAGCACGACCTGTACCTCTTCAAAGTCAATGCAGATGTTGTTGTTTTCATCGCGGGAGGTGGTGCTTTCCCAGCGTGCGTTGACTGCAAGGGCTGTCATGGAAAAAGCGCCCATCAGGCAGACAGCCAGCAGGATTGTCAGAGTGCGTAAAACAAGATTCTTTTTCATAAAACCCTTCCTTCCTTTCTTTTTTTGATTATCCGCATTTTACCATACCCTGCCCCGAAAAAAATGAAGTCTTTCTTATTTCTTTACTTCTTTACTTCAAATTTATACCCTACGCCCCAGACCGTTTTGATTGCCCAGTATTTGTTTGCCTTGAATTTCTCCCGCAGGCGTTTGATATGGACGTCTACGGTGCGGGTGTCGCCCATATAATCAAAGCCCCAGAGCCGGTCCAGCAGCTGCTCTCTGGAGAAAACCTGATTTGGCGAGGACGCCAGGAAATAAAGCAGCTCCAGCTCTTTTGGCGGCATATCAATTGTTTGGCCCTTGTAAATGACAGAATAATTGGTCAGGCTGATCGCCAGGTCAGGATATTTGACGTATTCTCCGGCCTCAGCTTCCTGCGCAGGGGCGGCTTTTGGCGGATGATAACGGCGCAGCACAGCGCGGATGCGAGAGAGAAGCTCGCGCGCGTCGTAGGGCTTTGCCAGGTAATCATCCGCGCCCAAATCCAGGCCGCGGACGCGGTCTGTCACCTCATATGCTGATGAGAGAAGGATAACCGGAACGTCTGATTGTGCCCGCAGCTCTTTGCAGGCCTGAAACATTTCCTGCTCCGGAAAGACTGCCTCCAGAAGAACCAGATCGGGCTGAAACGAGAAACATTCAGCGGAAACAAGGTCTGCGTCAGAGACAACTGTTGTCTCATAAAGAGCCTGCGTCAGATAGAACGTCGTCAGCTGAGCGGCGGAGACGTCTGGATCCGCAATCATAATTTTCTGCTGTTCTGTCATAAAATCCCTTCTATTTTAGTTCTACAATTGTGACGCCGGAATCGCCTTCCCCGAATACACCGAGCCGATAGGAAGCGACGTAGCTTTGCCTGTGCAGGTACTGGTGTACCGCTTTGCGCAGGATGCCGCTGCCTTTGCCGTGGACGATGCGGATGGGGGAGAGATGGGCGAGGCAGGCGTCGTCCATATATTTGTCCAGTTCCGCGATTGCTTCATCGGTCGTCTTGCCGATCAGGTTGATCTCTGAGCGGATATTGTAGCTTTTTGCATTTTGCACTCCCTGGTCAGCGGAGCCTGAGCGGCGGCCGCCGGAACGACCGGCATTCCCGGATGAACCGCGGGACTGGCTTCCGGAAGAAGCGGAGGTTTTTCCTTTGCCATAAACAGAAGCGGGCGGCTCGTCCTCCAGCCGTTCCAGGTCTTTGATATTTACCTGAGAGCGAAGAATCCCCATCTGGACGAACAGGTTTCCCTTCGCGTCCGGAAGGGTGCTGACAGTGCCGTTCAGGTTCAGGCTAAGGACACGCACGCCGTCGCCGATCCGCAGGTCTTTGCCGGTCAGTCTCTTCTTTGGCTTTTTGTCGGCCTTTATGCCCAGCTTTTTGTCATTATCGGACATTTTTTCACGAAGCTTTGCGCGCTCCTGCTCCATCTTGCGGGAAGCGTCTGATTCTGAGCCGAGGCGGTTGAATTTCCGGATGGTATCGTCGGCGTATTCTTTTGCGTCGCGCAGAATGTCACGCGCTTCCTCGCGGGCTTTCGTCAGAATGGCGTCCCGGCTCTCATCGAGGCGTCCTTCCTTTTGGGACAGGCGGGTTTTTAAATCCTCCACTTCCTGCCTGTAGCGCGCGATTTCCTCCCGCTCCCGTTCGATTGTCACCCGGCTGTTTTCCAGGCTGGTGATAACATCTTCAAAGGTCTCGTCCTGTGTCGTGAGATGTGTTTTCGCGTCCTCAATGATGTAATTTGGCAGGCCGAGCTTTTCAGAGATCGCGAATGCGTTGCTCTTGCCCGGTACACCGATCAGCAGACGGTAGGTCGGGCGCAGGGTTTCAACGTCAAATTCGCAGCAGCCATTTTCCACACCGGGCGTAGAAAGAGCGTAAAGCTTCAGCTCACTGTAGTGTGTCGTGGCAATCGTGCGGACGCCGCGGCCATGCAGGTTCGAAAGGATTGCGATTGCCAGAGCCGCGCCTTCGGTCGGATCGGTACCCGCGCCAAGCTCATCGAAGAGAACTAAGGAACGCTCGCCTGCGGTTCGGTAGTCCAGGCCTGCGTGCGGCGAGGATGCATTTCCATCCCCCCGGTTCGCGCGCGATCCGTCATCCCAGGAAATCGTCCGGCCATGCACAGACTCACGGACAGCAGCGGAGCGGGCGGCGCCGGATTTATGCGGCTCGGTCTGGGAGGAGGCCTGGTCAGGCGTCTTTGCCTGGGATGCCGGAGTCCAGGCAGAATTCCACGTCTGCGCATCCCGTTCATCGATCGCGTTTAAAAAGGAAACAATATTGGTCATATGGGATGAAAACGTACTCAGGCTCTGTTCGATGCTCTGCTCATCCCCAATGTCCGCGTACACTTCACTGAAAACAGAAAGCTCGGAGTGATCCAGCGCCGGGATATGCAATCCCGCCTGACCAAGCAGCGTGAACAGCCCTACGGTTTTCAGGGAAACGGTCTTGCCACCTGTGTTTGGCCCGGAGATAACAAGCAGTGTAAAATCGTCGCCGAGGCGGATGTCCACAGGAACGACCGTTTTCTGATCCAGCAGGGGATGGCGCCCTTTTTTGATATTGATACGTCCCTCTGTGTTAAAATCCGGTTCAGACCCCCGGTAGGAGAGGGAGAGCTGTGCACGGGCAAAAATGAAATCCAGCTCGGTCAGAAGCAGGACGTTATAGTTCAGGGCTTCTGTGTGTTCTCCGACCTCGGCGCTCAAAGTTGCCAGGACGATCTCAATTTCCTTCTGTTCGCGGATTTCCAGCTCGCGCAGGTCATTGTTCAGCTTTACCACAGCCATTGGCTCGACAAAAAGGGTGGAGCCGCTGGAAGACTGGTCGTGGATCATGCCGGGTACCTGACCGCGATATTCAGCCTTTACCGGAACACAATAACGGCCGCTCCGCTGTGTGATTACCGCATCCTGCAGATAGGTTCGCGACGGCCCGTTTAAATAAGAAGCAAGAGAAGAATGGATTCGGTCATTCACCGACTTTATCTGCCGCCGCACCTGGCGCAGGCCGGAACTGGCGTCGTCGCTGATTTCCTCCTCAGAGAGGATACAGCGGCGGATCTCATTTGCGACCTGGGTGAGCGGCTGTAAGTCCGCAAACATCTGTGCCAGAGAATCGTCAGGAGCATCAATATCAGGCTCCTGCTGTGTTTTTGCGGCAATGCTGTTTCTGCGGCTGGCGGACTCATCTTTTGCCCAACTTTTCACACGCGCGGTCGTCTCCATCACGGTGCAGACGCGCAGCAATTCTTCTATATTCAGGGAGCTTCCCACCTCCAGCCGCCGCAGCGAGCCGCGAATGTCGCTCAGGCCAGAGAAAGAAACCCGCCCTTTGCGCAGAGTGCGGCTGACTGCGTCCGTCGTCTCACGCTGCATCCGCAGAATCTCTTCCAGGTCGTCGGACGGGACGAGAGCGAGACACCGCTCCTTGCCTGGCTGTGAGCCGGCAAAATCTGCCAGATGCTGAATCACTTTGTGGTACTCCAATACTTTTAATGCTTTTTCGTTCATGATAAAATCCTCATGGTTGCGGGAAACAATATGTCACCATGCCGCTATTGTACCTCAGAAAGGGCAATTTGAAAAGTGACAAATTCTCCGATATACGCGCAATGATCTGCCAAACGGAGACGGTATGGATTTTTTATGCTTGCCTACAGTAAAACTTTCGTTTATACTTTGAATCAGCAGGAAAGTAAATTTCTGTAAAAATTTTTGCAAGATTTTCCGGATTCATGTGTATAAGTAAAGGAGATGTACCGGATGGATGAGGACATTGTCGCGCTGCTTCGCGAGCGGGATCAAAAAAGCATAGAGCTGATCGCGGAACGCTATGAGCGGCTGCTCCGGTACATAGCGGTGACGATTCTTCGCGACCGCGAGACGGAGGTTGAGGAATGCATCAACGATGTCTATCTGAAGGTCTGGACACATGGCGCTGCGTTTGATCTGGAAAGAGCATCGCTTCGCACCTGGCTGAAAGCCATCACGCGCAATACGGCACTGAAGTATCTTCGGAAGGCCAGCTGACGGGAGGAGTTCGAAGAAGCCGGAGAGGAAGACCCTCTGTGCCGGGGAGACGCGGATGATTCGGACAATCCCGAACGGAAATTGATTTTTCAGGAGGAAGTACAGGCGCTGGAGCGAGTTTTGAATGACCTGAAAAAGAAAGACCGTGAGCTGGTGCTGCGGCGGTTTTATTATCTACAGAGTACCCGGCAGATCGCCGAGGCGATGGATATGACGGAAAACGCCGTGGACAGCAAGCTGTCGCGACTGAAGAAAAAGATTCGGAAGCGATATGAGAAGGAGAGCCGCGCCATTTAAAGTCGCGCTGATGCGCGAGGCGCGGCCTGCGTCCGGCATGAAAGGCAATGCCGGACATATCAAGCCGCGCCATTTAAAGGGAACAGGGAGGTGGCAGGATGGATGCCAGAAAAGCAGATGAAAAGAATGTGGATGCGTTTTCCGGGTGGCTGATTCGCATGTTTGGCGAGATCAGTCCGTCTTTTCTGGAGGATGAGATACCGGAGCGGGATCTGGAAGTAAATCGGGTAGATTTGGCAGAGCAGAATCCGCAGCCGGAACCGGAGCCGCGCACACAGACCAACTGGAAAATCGTCGTGGTGGTCTCCGGCTTTGCAGCCGCCTGTTCCGCCGCGGCTGCCGGTATTGCGGTGTTTGCGTGTATGCGGCGCTTTGCGGCGTTTGGCGGAGCGCACCGTGCCTGAACCGGCTTTCAGAGCCTGATCCCTCTTTTAAGAAAAGGGGCGAAAAATGACAGTCCTTGACAGGGGATACAAAAAGACCGCTGTCTGACAAACAAATAAAAAGGAGAAAATTTATCATGCAGGAGAAATTAATTGAAATCGTAGCAGAGCAGCTTCATGTATCAGAGGAAGAGATCAGACCGGAAACGGATTTTAAGGCAGACCTGAGCGCGGACTCCCTTGATCTGTTTGAACTGGTGATGGCTCTGGAGGAGGAGTATGATATCGAGATCCCGACAGAGGATCTGGAGCAGCTGACGACCGTACAGTCGGTTATGAATTATCTGAGTGCGAAAGGAATTGAGGAATAATGAAGACTGCTATTACAGAATTACTGGGGATCGAATACCCGATTTTTCAGGGCGGTATGGCATGGGTGGCTGAGAACTCCCTTGCTTCGGCTGTCTCGAATGCGGGCGGACTGGGAATCATTGCGGCGGGCAATGCTCCGGCGGACTATGTGCGGGAGCAGATTCGCCTGACGAAGGAAAAGACGGATAAGCCCTTTGGTGTGAATATTATGCTGCTGAGCCCGTTTGCGGCGGAAGTCGCGCAGGTGGTGACGGAGGAAAAGGTTGCGGTGGTGACGACCGGCGCAGGGAATCCGGGTACTTATATGGAACAGTGGAAGGGCGCCGGGATTAAGGTAATCCCGGTAGTGGCGAGTGTGGCGCTTGCAAAGATGATGCAGCGCGGCGGCGCAGATGCGGTGATCGCGGAGGGCTGTGAGTCCGGCGGACACATCGGCGAGAGTACCACCATGACACTGGTGCCGCAGGTTGTGGACGGCGTCTCGATCCCGGTGATCGCGGCCGGCGGAATCGCGGACGGCAGAGGCTTCGCGGCGGCAATGATGCTTGGCGCGGCAGGCGTGCAGATGGGGACGCGCTTTCTGGTGTCGAAGGAGTGCGTGATTCATCAGAATTATAAGAATCAGGTGCTGAAAGCAAAGGACATTGATACTGTCGTGACCGCGCGCTCGGTAGGACATCCCTGCCGCCAGATCCGGAACCAGATGACGCGCAAGTATCTGGCGATGGAAAAGGAAGGCTGCACGTTTGAAGAGCTGGAAACCCTGACCGTTGGCTCTCTGCGCAAGGCAGTGCAGGAGGGCGATGTGACTGGCGGCTCTATGATGTGCGGGCAGATCGCCGGTATGGTGAACAAAGAGCAGACCTGCCAGGAGATGATCACGGAGATCATGAGCCAGGCGGAAGCGCTGCTTGGGAAATGACGTCTGAAGGATAAAGATCTGAGGAGAAAACATGAGCAAAATTGCATTTGTATTTCCGGGACAGGGCGCACAGCGCATCGGTATGGCCCGGGAGTTCTATGATTCGTGTCTGGAGAGCCGTGAGGTTTTTGAACTGGCTTCCGCAGCGGCAGGATATTCGATCGAAGAAATCTGTTTTTCGGAGACGCTGCCATGTTCGGGCGGCGCCGGAGCTGACGAGCGTGTTCCAAACACGAAGATTCATCAGACCCGATACACGCAGCCGGTGCTGCTGACCGCGAGCCTGGCGATTCTCGCGGCAGTACAAAAGGCCGGGATCCAGGCCGATATGGCCGCGGGATTAAGCCTTGGCGAGTATTGTGCGCTGACGGCAGCCGGGACATTTTCAGTGACAGACGCGGTTCGCATTGTCTGCCAGCGCGGGATTTATATGGAAGAAGCGGTGCCGACCGGAGGGGCAATGACGGCGATTCTGAGCCGGAAGCCGCTGCCGATTGAGGAAATCTGTGCGGCGACGGACGGGCAGGTAAGCGTAGCGAATTATAATTGTCCGGGACAGCAGGTCATTTCCGGTGAAAAGGACGCGGTGGACCGCGCGGCGGCAAAGCTTCTGGAGGCGGGAGCAAGCAGAGCCGTACCGCTTGTGGTAAGCGGACCGTTCCATTCGCCGATGCTTTCCGGCGCGGGCGAGAAGCTTGCCGCGCTGCTTGCGGATCAGGAAATCCGGCAGCCGGAGCTTCTGGTACTTTCAAATGTGACGGCCAGGCCGGAGAGCGATCCGGAAGAGATCCGCACCCTGCTTGGACAGCAGGTGTGCTCCTCGGTGCGCTGGCAGCAGAGCGTGGAGTATATGATTGCTGCCGGAGCGGATACGTTCATTGAGATCGGACCGGGGACGACTCTGACGAATTTCATGAAGAAGATCGATAAAACGGTGAGGGCGCTTCATATTGAAAAGCCGGAAGACCTGGAAGCGGTAAAGAGCGTGCTGTAAATGAATCAATTTTCCTGGCATTTTTTGCAGGCATTGTATGGAGAATTGGAAAGAGAATCAAAGGAATGGTAGATATGTTGGAAGGAAAAATTGCGCTCGTGACGGGCGCAAGCAGAGGAATCGGCCGTGCTATCGCACTGACGCTCGCCGGATACGGAGCGGATGTGGCGGTGAATTACTGTGGCTCTGAGGCGAAAGCACAGGAGGTCGCGGATGAAATTTGCGCGCTCGGAAGACGCGCAGTCATTGTTCAGGCAGACATTTCCTCACAGGAAGACTGTGAGCGGATGTTTAAAGAAGTGACAGATCAGCTTGGCGCGCCGGATATTCTGGTGAACAATGCCGGAATCACACGGGATAACCTGACTCTGCGTATGAGCGCGGAGGATTTTGACCGGGTGATTGATACGAACCTGAAGGGGACCTTTTTCTGTATGAAGCTGGCTGCGAAGCAGATGCTGCGTAAGCGCTATGGCAGAATAGTCAGTCTTTCTTCAATTGTCGGTCTGCATGGAAATGCCGGCCAGATCAATTACAGTGCCGCGAAAGCAGGCGTAGTCGGCATGACAAAGAGCCTGGCGAAAGAGCTTGCCAGCCGCGGCATTACTGTGAATGCGGTGGCTCCGGGTTATGTTGATACAGATATGACGGCGGTACTCAATGATACGCAGAAGGAACTGATGCTGACCCAGATACCGCTCGGAAAAATCGGTCAGCCGCAGGATATTGCGGAGGCAGTCGCATTCCTGGCATCGGATAAGGCGGCCTATATTACCGGACAGGTACTCTCTGTAGACGGCGGCATGGGGATTTAAGAAAGGACATTATATGAGAAGAGTCGTAGTGACAGGCATGGGCGCCATTTCCCCGATCGGAAATTCAGTAGATGCTTACTGGGACAGCCTGAAAGCCAAAAAGGTGGGAATCGCGCCGATTACCCGCTTTGATACAACAGAATACAAGGCAAAGCTTGCCGCGGAGGTAAAGGATTTTGATCCTTTGTCTGTGATGGATGTGAAGGAGTCCAGGCGTATGGAGCTGTTCAGCCAGTACGCGGTGGCAGCAGCGGCAGAAGCGCTTTCACAGGCCGGGATTCATGACCTGACGGAGGAGGAGAGCTATCGGGTGGGCGTTTCCATTGGCAGCGGTATTGGCAGTCTTCAGGTTATGGAGCAGGCGCATACAAAGCTGATGGAGAAAGGTCCGGGCAGAATGCCGACCCTTTTTGTTCCGCTGCTGATTTCCAACATGGCGGCCGGAAATGTCGGGATTCATTTTGGCCTGAAAGGAAAAAATATTAACGTTGTGACTGCATGCGCGACTGGCACGCATTCGATTGGAGAGGCTTATCGTTCGATTCAGGTCGGCGACGCGGATGTGATGGTAGCCGGAGGCACAGAAGCGGCGATCTGTCCGATGGGGGTAGCGGGATTTACCGCTCTGACCGCGTTGAGCAAGGAGACAGACCCGCTGCGGGCATCTCTGCCGTTTGATAAAGACAGGAGCGGCTTTGTTATGGGCGAAGGTGCAGGCGTGCTGGTGCTGGAGGAGCTTTCCCACGCACTGGAGCGCGGCGCGGTGATTCTGGCAGAGATTGCCGGATACGGGGCAACGAGCGATGCTTACCATATTACGTCTCCGGTAGAGACCGGTGAGGGCGCGGCGCGCGCGATGAAGCTGGCTATGAACGAGGCCGGGCTGGCTGCGGATGAGATTCAGTATGTCAACGCGCATGGCACGGCGACGCATCTCAATGACCTTTGCGAGACGCGCGCGATCAAAGCTGCGTTTGGCGAGGCTGCATACCAGCTGAATGTAAACTCGACCAAATCCATGATCGGTCACGCACTTGGCGCGGCCGGCGGACTGGAGGCGGTTGTCTGCGTAAAGAGCATTATGGAGAATTATATTCACGCGACGGCCGGCTTCCGCGAGGCGGAGGAAGAGATGGATCTCAACTATACGCCGGAAGGGATTTCCCGTGAAGTAAATGCCTGCCTGACCAATTCGCTCGGATTCGGCGGTCATAACGCGACGCTGCTTTTCAAAAAATTTGCAGATGCAAAGCAGATTAGAACACCAGGCAGAGTGTAAGGACAGGAGTAAACAGCTATGTTAGATTCAAAACAGATCATGGAAATATTACCGCACCGCTCACCGTTTCTTCTTGTGGATCGGATCGACGAGCTGGAGCCGGGGGTGCGCGCAGTTGGGCGCAAAGCCGTATCCTACAATGAACCGTATTTTGCCGGTCATTTTCCACAGGAGCCGGTGATGCCGGGGGTACTGATCCTGGAAGCGCTTGCCCAGGTAGGCGCCGTCGCGATTCTTTCGCTGGACGAATACAAAGGCAGGCTGGTTCTTTTTGGGGGCGTCAATAAGGCGCGCTTCCGCCAGAAGGTTGTGCCGGGGGATGTCCTTCGTCTGGAGCTTGAGGTGATCAAGGTAAAAGGACCGGTCGGAATCGGCAAAGCAACCGCATATGTGGACGACAAGGTCTGCACAGAAGCGGAGCTGACATTTGTGATACAGTAGATATTTGTTATCAGTTACACACTCCCCGGAGTTCCGGGGAGTTTTTCTGCCCAGGGTTGTTTCATGAAGAAAATTTAAACTTGGGAAAAACGTAGATTTTATCGA
>JAJPXX010000078.1:6878-8323 GCA_021205225.1 Lachnospiraceae bacterium | reverse complement strand
ATATGATTCTATAGGATCGTTCAAAGCTGACTGATATCAGCGAAGTACAGAATATCGTGGATTAAGAATCTGAATTGAAACAACAAATATACTGATATAGAAAAGGATGGTGCAAAATGAAACTTGCAGTTATTTTCCCCGGCATTGGCTATCATGTGGACAAGCCGCTTTTGTATTACAGCAGGAAGATCGCAGAAAATTATGGCTATCAGACAATAACTGTCCCGTACGGCAATTTTCCTGCCGGAGTGAAAGGCTCTGTCAAAAAAATGGAGGATTCCTTTTACAGTGCACTGGCACAGGCAGAAGGGATCTTAAAAGATATAGATTTTACATTATATGACGAAATTCTGTTTATTTCAAAAAGCGTCGGGACAGCCGTAGCTGCTGCTTACGGACAAAACCACAGTCTCATAACCCGTAATGTGTATTATACACCGGTAGGCCAGTCCTTCCCGCTTATGAACCAGCCAGGTATAGTATTTCATGGAACAGGGGATGGCTGGGTGGAGACAGCGCTTGTTAGAGAGGAGTGTAAAAAGAAAGAACTGCCGCTTTACGTAATTGAGAATGCCAACCATTCACTGGAAACCGGTGATGTAAGAAAGGATCTCGTCAACATTCAGATCATTATGGATAAAACGGAAGAATATATAAAAAATATACCAGCAGGGAGATAAAGGCATGGATGTTATAAAGAAAGAATGCAGCTAAAGGAAGAGATGTACGCCACAATGGCACAGCATATCAAAGAAATGATACCCTGAAAATATACTTCTGGACACCAACAAAGGGCTGTGATATAATGCTTCAAGCTTTATCACAGTCTTTTTGTCACTGGAGAAAGGAACTGAGAAAACTGTATGATATTCGGAAAACACGTTAACCGTTACTACCTGAAAAACGCGCCGATTCTGCTGCTCGGCATAGCGGCACTTGTGCTGGTGGATTATTTCCAGCTGCTGGTGCCGGAGCTATACCGCATCGTGGTAAATGGCGTGAATACCGGCCAGGCGGTCGTTGATGGGAGTACCGTGGATTTTACCATGGATGTACTTCTCGATGAAGTCTGTCTGCCAATGATTTTTATTATCCTCGCAATGGTGATCGGACGCTTCCTGTGGCGCGTCTGTTTTTTTGGCTCAGCAATTCGCGTGGAGACAGATCTGCGCTGCAGAATGTTTGAGCACAGCAAGGATCTCTCACAGCAATATTATCAGGAAAATAAGGTCGGTTCGCTGATGAGCCTGTATACGAATGACCTCGATACGATCCAGGAATGCTTTGGCGACGGCGTGCTGATGTTTTGTGACGCTCTGGTGCTCGGCGGAATGGCTTTTTATAAAATGCTTCAGATGAACCTGCTGCTCACCGCTTTTGCATTGATACCGCTGGTGTTTCTCTGCGTGATCGGCCTGACGCTGGGAAAAATCATGGTGAAGCGC
>JAJPXX010000078.1:0-6868 GCA_021205225.1 Lachnospiraceae bacterium | reverse complement strand
TGCGTCAGGAGGCCTTTTCGTATCTGTCTGATTTTGCACAGGAGAATTTCTCCGGCATTGCCGTGATAAAAGCATTTGTCAAAGAATATCAGGAGCTGCGGGCGTTTTGCAAACTGAATCTGCAAAACGAGGATACGAACGTGTCTTATACACGGATTTCTACCCTGCTGGATATTACCGTGACTCTGTTCATCGAATCCGTGATCTGTGTCATCCTCGGCTACGGCGGCTACCTTGTATATAACGGACAGTTCGACGCCGGAATGCTGATCGAATACATTGGTTATTTTACTTCTATCGTGTGGCCATTTATGGCGATCGCGATGCTGATCGAGAAATCCTCGCGTGGAAAGGCCTCTGTAAACCGTGTCAGTGAGCTTCTTGACGCGCCAATCGATGTCAAAGATCGGGAAGGCGTGGAGAATCTGAAGGAAGTGCAGGGGAAAATAGAGTTCCGCCATCTTTCGTTCCGCTATCCGGGCGGAGATTTCGATGTGCTAAAAGACATCTCCTTTACCATCGAGGCGGGAGAGAGCGTCGGTATTGTCGGGCGCACCGGCGCGGGAAAGACCACGCTGGTAGATCTGATTTTGCGTACATATAATGTAAAAGACGGCACCTTATTCATAGATGGACATGACGTAAATACCATTTCCATCCATTCGCTGCGGGACGGCTGCGCATATGTGCCGCAGGATAACTTCTTATTCTCCGATACAATCGCGAATAATATTTCGTTCGCCGTGGAAAAAGAGAATACGAATTGCATAGCGGATGGTATGAATGCGGGAACAAAATGAAGATGGGAAGAATCTGACCAGGCTGATCGCGAAATGCGGCCAAAGGCTAACACAGAAAGACACGATACAGGCAGTCTGGCTGCAAGAATCCGCTCTGCGGCGGCTGCAGCAGATGTCGATGGGGATATTTCCGGGTTTATGGATGGTTATGAGACCATCCTTGGGGAACGCGGCGTAACGGTGTCCGGCGGACAGAAGCAGCGTATTTCTATTGCCCGCGCCCTGATGAAGGATGCCCCGATCCTGATTCTGGATGACTCGGTGTCCGCGGTCGATACAGGGACAGAGCGCGTGATTCTTGACCATTTAAAGGAACGGGCTGGTAAAACGACCATTCTGATCGCGCATCGTATTTCGACCGTGGAGACGATGGATAAAATTATCTTTCTGGAGGATGGCTGTGTGGGTGCGGTTGGGACTCATGAGGAGTTATATAAAACCTGTGAAGCGTACCGGAAGATGGTAGATTTACAGAGACTGGAAGCAGAAATGTCAGGCAAGACATCTGAGAATCCGTCCGAGTCTGAGAGGAGGAGCCGCCATGCGTGAATATTTTCCCCTTTTGCTGGTGGGCGCGATCATCGGCACAATCAGCGCGGTGCTCATCCTGGCTTACGTGCTGGTAAAAGATAAAAAAGAATCCATGGGATTTGAGCGCCATATGAAAGACAGCGTGATATTAAAGCGTCTGCTTATGTACGCAAAGCCGTACTGGAAACAGTTTTTGCTGGTATTGTTTCTGATGCTGTTTTCCATCGCCTATGACATTCTCGCCCCGCTGATCGTGGGAAGAATCGAGAACCTGGTTGCAGGCGATTTTACCTTACAGCCGCTGTTCCGCTATGTAGCTGTCTACGCGATGATTCTCGTGATTTCCATGGTGTGTTCGTATTTCCAGGCGATTATTTTGCAGAAGGTCGGGCAGCGGATTATCTCACGCATGAGAGAAGAGCTGTTTACACACATCGAAGCGTTCTCACACGCACAGCTGACCGAGATCCCGGTCGGCAAGCTGGTGACCCGTGTGACGAATGATACCAACGCGATTTCCCTGATGTTTACCAGCCTTCTGGCACGGCTTTTGAAAAACTGCTTTGTGATTGTAGGTGTGCTCGCCGCGATGCTGGTGCTGAATTATGAGCTGACTCTGATGGTACTCTGTTTCGTGCCATTTATCGTGCTGTTCACCGTCATCTTTCAAAAATTTTCGCGGCGCGCACACCGCAAAGTGAAGGACTGTACCACCGATATCAATACCTGGCTTTCCGAAAATCTTTCCGGCATTAAGATCACACAGGTTTTCAACCGGGAAGAGGCAAAAAACAAAGACTTTGCCGCGAAAAGCAAGGCGCTCGGGCATGCCAGAGGAGAACAGGTATTTGTATTCGGAATCTTCCGTCCTTTGATTTATATGCTTTACATCAGCTCGATACTCTGCCTGCTGTATCTCGGCGGAAAGGGATATCTAGGGGAGACCACGTTTCTCGGTCAGACATTGACCAGCGGAACAATTGTTTCCTTTTATATGTACATTTCCAAGTTTTTCGATCCGATCCAGAACCTGGCGGAACAGTTCAACTGGCTGCAGTCGGCGTTCGCCTCTGCGGAGAAAGTGTTTTCGCTTCTGGATCTGCCGCTGGAAATGACGGATGCCGAGGATGCCATTGAGGTTCCCAGGCTTCGCGGGGAGATTGAATTCAAAGACGTATGGTTTGCCTACATTCCCGGCGAGTGGGTATTGAAAGGCGTTTCCTTCCACATCAACGCGGGGGAAACCGCTGCTTTTGTCGGTGCGACCGGCTCCGGTAAAACCACAATCTTGGCATTGCTCACACGGAACTATGAATTCCAGAAGGGCGAGATTCTCATTGACGGGATGGACATCCGGAAAATCAAAACAGATTGCCTGCGCCGCCAGATCGGACAGATGCTACAGGATGTATTCCTTTTTTCAGGCACCATTCGCAGCAATATCGTACTTGGGGACACCGCGTCCGCTTTATCAGGCGTGAAAAACAAAGCGAGCGTTTTTGCGGATCAGGAGCGTGTAGAAACTACGGAAGGTTCCGATGGCAGGAATATAACAGATGAGGAGATCATGAATGTCTGCCGCTATGTAAACGCGGACAGTTTTATCAACCGCCTGGAGCATGGTCTGGATGAAGAGGTGCGCGAACGGGGCAGTAATTTCTCCGCCGGGCAGCGCCAGCTTTTATCCTTTGCCCGTACCATCCTTCATCATCCGTCAATCATGATTCTGGATGAGGCGACCGCGAACATTGACACCGAGACAGAAATTCTGATACAGGATTCCTTAGAGCGTATGCGCTCCATCGGGACTATGCTCATCGTGGCGCACCGTCTCTCAACTGTCCGTCATGCCGACCAGATTTTTGTGCTTTCTTATGGAGAGATCCTTGAGAGAGGGACGCATCAGGAGCTGATCGACGCGCAGGGGCGCTATTACGAGCTGTATATGCTTCAGTCGCATATGGAGAAGCTGGATGGCAGATGACGGGAGCACTCGTTAAATTGGAATATAAGGAAAAAGTAATGCAGCGGATGGGAACGAAAAGAGTTCCTTATCCGTTTAATACGGGAGGTAATTATAATGGAAGAGAAAACACAAATACACCAGAAATTTCTGACCGGAGAGAGGGCTCTTTTCCAGGGGCATGATCTGAAAATCACCGACACGATTTTTGACGATGGAGAATCCCCGTTGAAGGAAAGCCGGAATATCGAGCTGGACGGCTGTATGTTCAAGTGGAAATATCCGCTCTGGTATGCAAAAGATATCTCAGTAAAGAACAGCACCTGGTTTGAGATGGGACGCGCCGGTGTGTGGTATACAAACCATATCTCGGTGGAAGATTCTGCGATAGAGGCGCCGAAAAATTTTCGCCGCTGTGATGGTCTTACCCTGCGGAATGTTTCTTTCCCAAACGCGGCGGAGACACTCTGGAGCTGTAAAAATGTGCGGATGGAACAGGTAATGGCAAAAGGCGATTATTTTGGCATGAACTGCGAAAATATGGTGATCGACAGATTTACACTCTATGGAAATTATTCCTTTGACGGTGCAAAGAATGTAGAAATCCGCAATTCGCGCCTGCTCTCGAAGGACTCATTCTGGAACAGTGACAACATTACCGTGTACGACACTTTCATTTCCGGAGAATATCTGGGCTGGAACGCAAAGAATCTGACTCTGATCAACTGTACTGTCGAAAGCCTGCAGGGGATGTGTTACATTGATAACCTTGTGATGAAAAACTGTAAGCTGATCAATACCACGCTGGCCTTTGAATATTCAACCGTAGACGCCGAGATCGACAGTCCTATTGACAGTGTGCTCAACCCTTCCGGCGGCATAATCCGCGCGGAGTCCATCGGGGAATTGATTATGGAGCGGGATAAAATCGATCCGGAGAAGACAAAAATTATCTGCAAACGTTAGACAGACTATGACGGCGAGCAACAGAATTCTTTTCACCGTAACCGATGCACACTGACGCGCATATAATGGCTGCTTTGGAGTGCTTCGTCTGACGCAAAGTAAAAGACTTACGTCGTTTACTATAAATAGGAGAAAATGACATGATATATGATTTTGACACTCCGATTAACCGAAAAAACACCCACTCTGAAAAATGGAATGTAAAAGAGAACGAGCTGCCCATGTGGGTGGCGGATATGGATTTCGCGGCGGCGCCGGAAATCAGCGCCGTAATCGAAGCGCGGGCGGCGCATGGTGTATTTGGATATACGTGTATTCCGGATGCCTGGTACCAGGCTTACGCAGACTGGTGGGAGAGCCGCCATTCCTTCCGGCTGCAAAAAGACTGGCTGGTCTTTTGCACCGGCATTGTCCCGGCCATCTCCAGTATGGTGAGGAAATTAACCACACCCGCGGAGAAAGTGGTGCTTCAGACGCCGACTTATAATGTTTTCTTCAATTCCATTCTCAACAACGGACGGCAGGTACTGGAAAATCCGCTGAAATACGATGGAAAAACATACCGCATGGATTTTGATGATCTGGAAGAAAAGCTTGCTGATCCCCAGACAACCCTGATGATTCTGTGTAATCCGCAGAATCCCACAGGCAACATCTGGGACAGAGAAACGCTCGCGAAAATCGGAGAGCTTTGCCGGAAATACCATGTCATTGTCATTTCCGATGAGATTCATTGTGATATCACGGCGCCGGGATGTGATTACGTTCCCTTTGCTTCCGTATCGGAAGCCTGCCGGGAGAACAGCGTGACCTGTATTGCCCCGACAAAAACCTTTAATCTGGCCGGTCTGCAAACCGCGGCTGTGGCGGTGCCGAATGAGACACTGCGTCACAAGGTCTGGAGGGGACTGAATACGGATGAAGTGGGAGAGCCGAATGCATTTGCCATGGATGCCGCCATCGCAGCCTTCACAAAAGGCGGCCCCTGGCTTGATGCATTGCGTGTATACGTTGACCAGAATAAAAAAACAGTCGCGGAATACGTAGAGAAACATATCCCTCAGCTGACGGTTGTGCCGTCGCAGGCAACGTATCTGGTATGGATAGACGGCCGTGCGATACCAGGCATCCCAGGGGAAGATCCGGATCTGGCGCATCGAATCCGGGAGAAATCCGGATTGTATCTTTGTTCCGGCAGTCAGTATGGCAGAAATGGAGAAGGCTTCCTGCGCATGAATGTAGCCTGCCCAGGTTCTATGGTGCGTGAGGGACTGGCGCGGTTGGAGGAGAGCCTCAAAAACTGAAAATCGAGCAGGGGAATTTTTCCCTGCGCATCAATCGGATAGGGGAACGCCTTTCTCCCCTATCCGCTGCGCCGGCCGCATCCGGCTTTAGCCGGAATAATTCCTTACGCGGCCGTGCGCATAAAAACCCACGGACAAAAAGGTCCGTGGGCTTTTCATACATAAGGCAATACTGTCTTGAGCTGTGTTACAGACTCAGTCGAGATAATCTCCAACCGGGCTGTTGTTGTACTGTTTGATCACCTTGAGCATAATAGAGCCGTCCGGCTGTTCGTTTTCCTCGATGATCTTATACTTTGTCTGGTTCCGGTCAAGGCCTCTTTTATACTGCGCTACTTCTTCCTGCACCATCTTTACCGCGTAACTGTGCTCCAGATCTTCTTTCAGCATAAAATGTAATGTCTGGCAAATGCAGGCTGCCTTTACTCTTTTCATCACTATCCACCTCCTTGTCTGACTGAAACGCCAAAATGCCTGTTGCGGCACGAGCCTGAACAGAGATATACAGGCACTATATCTATGTGCATTCATGAACTTACAGTACCTGATATAGCAGTATTATATCATTTTTAGCAAAAAATTGTCAAAGCAGAATTTTTTTAATTGGCTGGAAAAGGATTTTATTTTCGTTGACACGCATAGCCTTAAAAGTATAATATGGTAGAGATAACTGTTTATTCCTTAGAGAATTTGACCGAGAGGATGATAAAAATGTCTTTTGAAAATGTCCGGCGCTACTTTGTCACTGCAGGTTTGGGGAATCGCATCATTGTTCCGGAAAAATCCAGCGCCACCGTAG
This sequence comes from Lachnospiraceae bacterium, assembly GCA_021205225.1. Taxonomy (GTDB): domain Bacteria; phylum Bacillota; class Clostridia; order Lachnospirales; family Lachnospiraceae; genus Choladousia. The sequence continues at coordinate 505 of JAJPXX010000078.1, read as the reverse complement.
AGGAGGCCGCAAACGCAATCGGCTGCGAGCCGAAGCAGATCGCAAAGACCATGTCATTGTTTCTGGAGGAAAAACCGATACTGATTGTAACAGCCGGGGATGCCAGAATTGACAACAGGAAATATAAAAATACCTTTCACCAGAAAGCAAAAATGATACCGGCAGAGCAGGTAGAAAATACTGTTGGACACGCTCCGGGCGGAGTCTGCCCATTTGCAGTCAACCCTGAAGTGACCGTTTATCTTGATGTTTCACTTAAGCGATTTGCATTTGTTTATCCTGCGGCCGGAAGCGGACACAGTGCGGTAAAGCTGTCTTTAGGAGAGCTGGAAGAACATTCCAGATATGTGGAATGGGTAGACGTCTGCAAGGGATGGGAGATTGATGGACAGGCCGTTTCCTGAAAGGAAAATAGATTTTCTGACATGAACTATGGTAAATAACGCAAGTCAGTCAAATACCCCGATGCAAGCATACGGGGCATCAAATTTGTAGCGATGCAAGC
>JAJPXX010000160.1 GCA_021205225.1 Lachnospiraceae bacterium | reverse complement strand
TGCACTTCATAATGGTCATATCTACATTATTATTGATATGAGAATGGATTGTAGCAAAATGTCCCGGAATCGTCCGGATAACCACGTTCTTGTTTAATTTTGACTCAATTCTGTTCGCCCTGTTTTCCATAGACAGTTCCTCCTGAAATCATGATCTGCAGCCGGCATCTTTCCTCGCTATACGTTCTGATTTCACACGAGATCTTCTTTGCCAGTCTGTTCTGCTTCTGGTCTGGAAGCTTTGCATGCGTCTATCATACACAATAACGCACGTTTTTTCAAGAGTTTTTTTGACATTTTGCACAAATCAATGGTTCAGGGACAAATCCAGAAGAAAAAGCTGCCTTTCATCTGCTTTTTCCGTATCATACAGTCACAGCCAGAAAAAATATCCGGGTTAATTCCGGCTGATATGCAGATAATTTCTTCCGGAAAGCGTCTGGTTCGTACAGAGAAGCAAAATCAGGATCAGGCAGCCCGCCAAAAATCCAGGCAGATCAAATACCGCCGTCAGAATCAGCAGGATCAGCCGCATGAATTTCACCGCATAGCCCAATTCGAAGTTCGGCTGCGTATAGTTTGCCACGGCTACAAAAGCCATGTAAAGCATGACTTCCGTATTAAACCATCCGGACGTCACTGCAAATTCGCCAAGAACCAGACCCGCAAAGATGCTTAATGGGGTGCTGAGCATATTCGGCGTGTTCAGCGCCGCAAGACGCAAACCGTCAATCGCCAGCTCCAGGATCAGCAGCTGCCAGATCAGCGGGATGTTGACCGTATCCCGTATCAGGATAAAATCAAACAGCGGCGGCACCCACTGCGGATTCTGCATCAGAAGCAGATAAACCGGCGTCAGAAACACCGTCACAATCAGGATCAGGATACGTGAGATTTTCAGATACAGCGACGTCCAGGCCGGGAAATAATAGTCGTTCGCTTCCTCGATCATATCAAATATGGAAGTCGGCAGGATCATCGCCGATGGCGCGTTATCCACTAAAATCGCCAGTTTTCCCTCCATAATGCAGGCTGCTGTCGTGTCCGGGCGCTCGGTAAATTTAAATTTGGGGAACGGGTTATACCAGCGTGTGCCGATCAGCGCCTCCGCCAGGCTCTGCTGATTCATGCACAGATCCGGCGTTTCAATCTCCTGAATCCGCGCGCGCACCGTCTCGAGCAGCTTCGGGTCAACGAGATTTTTCATATAACAAAGTACGACATCGGAACGTGAGGATTTGCCGACCTCCAGAATCTCCATAATCAGATTCGGATCACGGATTCTTCTTCGGATCAGCGCCGTGTCAAACACAACCGTCTCGACAAAGCCATCCTTGGAACCGCGCAGGGACTTATCCATCCCCGGCTCATCCACGCTGCGGACCGGATAGGAACGGCAGTCAATCTGGATGCCCTCGCCGTACCCGTCCACAAACAGCATGGTAATACCAGAAAGTACCTGGCGCACGGCCTGATCAAAATCCTTCACCGTATCTACTTCCGAATACGGAATTTTTCGGATAAAGCCCTCCGCGTCCTGCGGCATCTCCTCCGGAGTAATTTTCAAAATAGAATCCAGAATTTTCAGCATTGCCTCGTCATTCATCATTCCATCCAGGAAATAAAAGGACGCTTCTTTCCCTCCCAGACGAATATCTCTCTGCACCAGATCAAAGCTTTCATCAATCGGCAGCAGATGCTTCATGCACGCCACATTCTGCCAGAGCTTCCAGTAAATCTTCTGCGGTTCAGCCATTTCAGAGTATCTCCTTTTAAAATCAGTATTCGAAATCCAGTATGTCCCAAAAGCATTCCTCCGATTCATATTCTAATTGCATTTTTTCCCCTTTGCTGTTATATTGATTAAGGAAATTTTGCAACTGATACCGGCTACGCTGTGAGAGGAAAAATACCATCCTGAAACGCATAAATATTAAAGGAGTACCCCATGAAAAATAATTCTGCCAATTCCAGTGCAATCCGATCCTTATGCACATTATCGCTGCTGCTTTTGCTCTTACTTGGCTGCTCTGTTCCGACGCAGGCGGCCTCTTCTGTCTCTGTTAAGAACATCCAGACCGTCTCCGGCGGCAGCTTTGTCAAAGAAAACAGCCAATGGTATTACATTTATACAGACGGCACCCGCGCGAAAAACTGCCTTCTGGAAATCGACGGCAAGACCTATTACTTTGCGAAGAATGGCCGCCGTAAATTCGGATGGCAGGTCATCGGCAAGGCGCACTATTATTTTGGGAAAAAATCAGAAGGGTATATGTACAAGAAATGCTGGTACACCTCTTCCTCCGGCGAGACCTACCGGCTGGCCAAGAATGGAAAAATGCGCACCGGTCTGATCACAGTCGGCTCAAAAACCTATTATCTGGATCCCGAGACCGGCGTCCTCCAGTACGGCTGGCAAAAGGTGAATGGCGTCCGCTATTACTTTGGGTCTTCCGGCAGCAAAGGCGCCATGTACCAGAACAAATGGCTGACCTACAACGGCTATCTGTACTATCTCACATCTGATGGCTCCAGAGCGACCGGCTGGCAGACGATCGACGGCAAAACCTATTATTTTTCCAAATCCGGAAAAGCCTGCCGAAGCAAGAAAACAATCGGCGGAGTCACTTATTACTTCAGCAGTACGACTGGAGAGCTGCTCTATTCAGGGGCGAACCTTTCCGTCTCCTGCGACTGCGCGGTGCTGATCAACGCTGCCACCGGAGAAGTTCTGTATGACAAAAACGGCTCCACGCAGCATTCCAATGCCAGTACAACGAAAATCATGACCTGTATTCTGGCGCTGGAAAACTGTAATCTGACTGACAAGGTCACGGCCTCCGCGAACGCTGCCGCCCAGGAGCCAACAAAAATCTATCTGCATACCGGCGAGGTCTTCTATATGAGAGACCTGCTGTACGGGCTGATGCTCCCCTCCGGCAATGACGCCGCCGTAGCCATTGCGGAGCACATCAGCGGCAGTACCTCCGCTTTTGCTGACCTGATGAATCAGAAAGCGAAAGAAATCGGCTGTACTTCCACCCACTTTGTAACGCCAAACGGCCTGGATGCGGGATATGACCATTACACCACCGCAGAGGACCTCGCGAAAATCGCGCAGTACGCTTACAAGAACGCGACCTTCCGCACAATTGTATCTACCAAAACCTACAGTTTCAAAAGCGTGAGCGGCTATTCCTACTACCTGACGAACACGAATTCCCTGCTGGGTACGATGACCGGCGTGACCGGTATGAAAACCGGGTATACCAAAAAAGCCGGCTACTGCTTTGTCGGAAGCATCACTTCCCAGAGCGGCGATGCTTATATCGCCGTTGTACTTGGCGCTTCTACCAGCTCTGCCCGCTGGAGTGACGCTAAAACACTGCTTAACTATGCCTATAATCTTTCATAAACAGGATTGCGTCTGTCTTATAGAACAACAGGCCACAGACCGCCTGCACTGCAGACGATATGCCGGTTTTGATGCTGCTTTGAATTTATTACAAAGAAGGAGATTGTGTTTTCTATGAAAAGTTATCTGATTGTGTTTCTGATTTCCATGCTTCCTCTGATTGAACTGCGCGGGGCGATTCCCTATGGCGTACTCTTCGGGCTGCCCACGATCCCAACCTATATCGTAGCGATCATCGGAAATATGCTTCCTGTTCCGATCATCTATCTGTTCGCCCGCAAAGTGCTTCTCTGGGGACAAGATAAGCCTCTGATCGGAAAGCTGTTCACATTCTTCCTGGAAAAAGGGGAAAAAGGCGGACAGAAGCTGCAGGCCAAGGCTGGCCGCGGACTTTTTCTCGCTCTGCTGCTTTTTGTCGGCATCCCGCTTCCGGGTACGGGCGCCTGGACCGGCACCCTTGCTGCCAGCATCCTGAAGATGGATTTCAAATCCACCATTACCGCGGTGATACTCGGTGTTCTGCTCGCAGGCGTCATTATGGGACTCGCAAGCAACGGACTGCTCGGAGCGCTTGGGGTTTTCTTTTCTTAAAACCCGGCGCAGGAAAGATTGAAAAATGGATAATATTACGCTCATCGGAATGCCCGGTGCAGGAAAAAGCACCGTAGGCATCGTTCTCGCCAAGGTACTTGGCTACGATTTTATTGACTCGGATCTCCTCATTCAGAAAGAGGAAGGACAGCTGCTGTGGCAGATTATTGAGCGCTGCGGTCTGGATGGCTTCCGCGCGATCGAAGACCGTGTGAACGGACAGATTGACACAGACAAAACCGTTATCGCAACTGGCGGCAGCGTTGTTTACTGTCCCCAGGCGATGGAACATTTGCACACCATCGGAACAGTCCTCTACCTGAGAATCGACTGCAAAGAACTCGCCACGCGGCTCGGCGATCTCTCCCGGAGAGGCGTCACCATAAAGCCAGGCCAGTCGCTTGCCGATCTCTACGCCGAGCGGCTCCCACTCTATGAGAAATACGCAGATATTACTGTCGATATTACAGGTTTAAGCGTCGCAGAAGCGGTCGAAAAAATCCGGGAAACTATGAAATAATGGAAAACGAGGCATTTCAGACTTATGAACATCAAACGCGCAAAAAATGAAATAAAAGATACCATCGAAGCCTACCTGCTGAAAGACGAATTCGGGGATTATGTGATTCCGCAGATTCGCCAGCGGCCGGTGCTGCTGCTCGGCGCACCCGGCATTGGCAAGACACAGATCATGGAACAGGTGGCCCGCGAGTGCGGGATTGGCCTGGTTTCCTATACAATCACCCATCACACACGCCAGAGCGCGATTGGGTTACCGTTCATCTCAAAGCAGGAATTCGACGGGCAGGAATTTTCCGTGACTGAGTACACGATGAGCGAGATCGTCGCGTCAATTTACAAAAAAATGAAAGCAACCGGCCTGCGGGAGGGAATTTTATTCATCGATGAAATCAACTGCGTCTCAGAAACGCTCGCGCCCGCCATGCTGCAATTCCTGCAGTGCAAGACCTTCGGAAGCCACGAGATTCCGCAGGGCTGGATCATTGTCGCAGCCGGGAACCCGCCGGAATACAACAAATCCGTTCGGGAATTTGACGTTGTCACAATGGATCGTGTGAAAAAAATCGAGATTGAACCAGACTACACCGTCTGGAAGGAATATGCGCAAAAAGAGCAGATCCACTCTGCCGTCATCTCCTATCTCGACACGCGCCCCGGCAGCTTTTATAAGATGGAAACAACCGTAGACGGGCGTAAATTCGCGACCCCGCGCGGCTGGGAAGACCTCTCAACCATGCTGAAAGTCTACGAAACACTTGGTAAGGAAATGGACCGTGAAGTCGTCGTCCAGTATATCCAGCACGAGATGATCGCCAAAGACTTTGCCAATTATCTCGAATTATACCGGAAATATCAGATGGATTACCAGTTAGATGCCGTACTCTCCGGACACATCGATGAGGTTCTTTTGAAAAAAGCTGCACACGCGCCTTTCGATGAACGGCTCAGTGTCGTCAATCTTTTACTCGCCCGCTGCCGGGAATGCTTTGCCGCGCAGATTCGCCAGGAAGAAGCTGCCCTTTTGCTCTTTGAACAGTTGAAGCTGTTGAAAGAAACCGTATTGCGCTCACACGACGGCCTTGCCGAACGAATCGAACAATTCTATCAGGAATATGAGCAGAAAAAAACAGCCGGCCTGCTCTCCCGTGAGGAAGACCGCCGTTACCGCCAGGTGTCAGAGCAATTAGAAGTCTGGCATCATCATTTACAGACCTCCGGCCTGCGTAAGCCAGAGGAAGCTTTCGCCTGGATCAAAGAACAGTTTAATCAAAAGCAGGACGCTCTGGATGAGAGCTTTGAGAAAGCCGCGGCGATGTTAGAACACGCCTTTGACTTCATCGAAGCCGCTTTCGGGAGCGGCCAGGAGACCGTTATCTTTATCACAAACCTGAACACAGACTACTATTGCGTCCGCTTCCTGCAGCAGTATGACTGCGAGCGCTATTACCGCTACAATAAAGAACTGCTCTTCGAAGAACGCAGCCGCTCCATCGAGACGCGGCTGCAAGAGCTCGATATTTGAAGATGAATATATGCTCCAAACGTCGAAATGGCAGTGTTGAACAGTCCCGGTGCAAACATTCAAAAGAGCAAAATGATCTTTGCTCACACTCATCTTTGCCATCGGGATAATGCCTGTGAAAGGGTCTGGCGCTGGTTCTTTTTCTTATATCTTCTCCATCTTTTGTCAGTTTCTGCAAAATTTTCTAAACCAAAGCTTCAATCAGAATTTTATCCTTAATCAACCGTGTCTCCACTCCAGAAGACTTTTTCTTATTAAAGCTAAAGGTCAGCAAATAGCCTTTTTCAGATCATATCGATCCAGGTATTCAAGAAACTGCTTTTCTCCGTCTTCATTATATTTCTGACCATGCCAGATTTTGCATTCGATAACAGAAATCTGTCCCAGATAATCTACGATTATATCTGTCCGCTTCATGTCGCGTGTCTGTGCTTCAATATAATAATGCCCAGTGCCATTGATAACCGGTTTTAAATATAGGAGAAATATCTTTCGTCCGTATTTCTCGACAAAACTCTGGTCATTATCCGCGTAAACCGAGGAAAAATGCTTTACGAATTTCCGAAGCAGCAGTTCCATGTCAAGACATCCATTTTTTACAAACTCATTTATATTCTCACGGGCATCCTTGCAGGCAGCACTTTCTGTTTCTTCCAGCGAAAGAAAATAATTATACAGCCTTGTCTCAAATATCCGGTTGCTTACCTTCACTTGTCCATTCTCTGACTTCACATATCCGAACATGGCAGCAAGGGAAAGTACTGCATTGTCCGGATTGAAAGACACGCTTTCTCCCTCAAACAGAATACTTTTCAGCATTTCTCCCAGCTCGGGAGTCTGCGTTATCTGCCGGATCATGCTTTCAAACAATGGAGAGGAAGCCTTCAGAAGATTGCCGGCTGACTCGGTCACTCCCTCATATGTCCATGCAGATGCAGCATCCGGAAATTCTTTTGTACCTATAAGTTCTTCATCAATCCATTTACAGATACCAGATACAAGCACCGGATAACCGGAAGTATATTCATAAATTAACTCTGAAATGTATTTTTCATCCATCCCGGTCTGATGATCCGTTTCATACTCACGAAGCATCCCGGCAATCTGTCCAGGCGAAAAACTCATATCTTCATGAAAGGATGCAGAAATATTCCAGGGTGAATTTTCTGCGTTATGCTCTTCTTTATTCACAAATTTACGCTTCAGATTTTTTATATCATATACCCCAGCGAGAATTACCGACTGAAAGGTTGCTTCAGCATCCCGGTTAATATATCCTGCCCGCAGCTTTGCCAGAAAATCAAGAAACACCTGATTGTTTGATGCAGTATCCACTTCATCAATCAGCAAAACAATCGGGCGAGATGCCTTTTCGCAGCAATTTTTTAGAAGTGAAAAAAGCTTTCTCAGATTTGCGCGCGGAATCTGTCCACCTGCAAAGTCTTTTAATTCGGTAAGTAAATCCTGCGGCAAATCATCCGACCTCTTTACCCTGCTATAAAAAAGATCCGCAAACGCTTCCGCAAAATACTCGACATTGGAAAAATCAGAAGAATCCATATCCTGAAAATCCAGGCTTACTATCAGATATTTATCACGAAGATAATTTGCCAGTATTCGAAGCGTAGTTGTCTTGCCATACTGCCGCCCACGATTGATTGTAAAGTATTTTCCCTGATCTATCATTTCTTCAATGGAGCGAAGGCGATCGGAAATATCGACCATATAGTGAAGCTCCGGTTTACAATCTGCTTCGGTATTGAATATTTTACTCATATTTCCCCCCTGCCCGTTTTTCATGTTTCTCACTACTATGATCCTGCGACTTATATGCCTTCTATCTTATCACACTTTCTAACAATTGTAACCTCTCCATTGCAAAGAAACTGCAAAAATAATATTAACTGTAGCAACTCTTCTGTCTGCATATAATAATCTCCCTATTCTCATCATCACAACAACTTTACGCCAACTCAGGCCTGATTATACCAACATAGTTTTCAAAAAGTTTCTCTAATTGAAAATTACAGCAACTTTATTTCTATCTTTTCGCAAAAAGTTTTTAAATTTTGATTTTTTGTTTGTCAAAATATAGCTACGGAAATTAATTTGGCAACAAATTTCACTTTCTTATCTCCCCTTTACAGAGGAGCTACTTGTCGTGGCTTTTTAGATTATTGCTCCTGGCCAGGGTCTGACATATAAATATCTATGCTTTCTCCCGTCGCCTGTAATATATTTTCCCCATGTATATCATACTGGATAAAAATTTCATATTTTCCTTCTGGCAG
>JAJPXX010000029.1 GCA_021205225.1 Lachnospiraceae bacterium | reverse complement strand
CTTATGGTTTGTCAAGAAAATTAAATGTATCTTTTTTTACAAAAATTATAAGAATTTAATGTAAAAGAATGCTCACTGATATGCGCAAAACTGCTCGTTCAGCAGAAGCTCAAGCGCATCCAGCGTTTCAACCGAATTTACTTCCCTGCGAAGCCGCGAAGAGTTGGGAAATCCCGCGGTATACCAGGAAATATGTGCGCGCATTTCGCGAATTCCGGTATACTCTCCCTTAAACGCAACCTGCATCCGTGCGTGCCGGAGCATCATCTCCCTCACCTCATCCCCATCTGGATCGGGAAGCAGCCTTCCCTCTGACAAATACGCCCGTATCTGCCCAAACAGCCATGGATTTCCCCTGGCAGCACGGCCAATCATGACTGCATCACAACCGGTCTCCTCCAGCATACGCCGCGCAGACTGCGGAGAATCAATATCGCCGTTTCCGATCACCGGAATCTTCACGGCCTCTTTTACCTGCCGAATCACATCCCAGTCTGCTTTGCCAGAATAGTACTGCTCACGGGTGCGCCCATGGACTGCAATCGCCGCCACACCAGAGTTTTCAGCAATCCGCGCAATCTCAACCGCATTGGCTTCCGCTTCTGAAAATCCCTTTCGAATTTTCACGGTCATCGGCTTATGAATCGCACGCACGGTTTTCGTAAGAATTTTTTCCACCAGCCCCGGATTCTGCATGAGTGCGGAGCCTTCCCCATTCCTGGTCACCTTCGGCACCGGACAGCCCAGATTAAAATCCAGTATGTCAAACGGCTGTTCCTCTATCCTGGCAGCCATCTCGCTGATGACATCCGGATCTGAGCCGAACAGCTGCAGCGATACCGGGTGCTCTCCGGGGTCGGTCGCCATTAAAACATTTGTATTTTTGTTATGATAGTAAATCGCCTTTGCGCTCACCATCTCTGAACAGACCAGCCCTGCTCCCTGCTCATGACAAAGCAAACGAAAAGGCAGGTCAGTTACCCCTGCCATCGGCGCCAGTATGATATTGTTTTCCAAAACAACATTTCCGATTTTCACGGCAGCCCTCCTTTTGCCTGATACACACGGTCGCGCAGAAAATATTCCCGGCTAACGCCAGACGCGGCCGGCACAGACGGGCAGGATCCGGCTCGCCGTCTCCTGCCCGATTCACGAATGTTTTGAAATATCCTCCACCCTGATTTTTCCGGTTAAAACCCTGTAATACAACTCAAGGGAGCGCAGCAGCTCCTCTTTCGTGCGACGCAGCTCCTTAATTTTAAGGACACTTCCAATCTCATCATAGGAATAATCATTTTCTTTTGCCTCAGTACAAAACTGCAGGGTGCCCTCTTCATCAAATTCCAGCAGAAAAACGCCTCCAACGTCCTCTGTATAGAGGACACACATAACCTGAAGCTCTTCTTTTATCTGCTCAGGAAGATTCTGAAAACTCTCATTCAGGTAGTATTTCTGTTCATACGCGCTTGCCCCGCAGAGAACCACCGGAGCTGATGAGCCATCTGCTTTCGCTTCCTTTTCTTTCACGTCTTATCCGCCTCCCATGACTGCCGTGATACAGACCTCGCCCTGACCGCATACATGGTCTGCATTCTCCTGCCTGTTTTACACATATCCGTAAATTCCTCTGACAGATACTTCGCCCGCAAAAACCGATTCCACTGTACCATCCCTGCGGCGCACCATCAGCTCGCCGCGGGTATTGATTCCACAGGAAATCCCCTCAAACTCCCATCCTGGTGACAGCACACGCACACGGTCTCCTTTCCCAAGCAGGAGAGCGTTGTATTCCTCCAGCAAATGGGTAAAATCCTGCGTTTCCATAAATCGGTCGTAATACTGTTCAAATTTCTCCATACAGACATCAATCAGTTTTGCCCGATCCGGCCTGCATCCCATCAAGGTATGCAGAGAAACGGCCGTCTGCGAAAGCTCTGGCGGAAACTGTTCCACTCCTGTATTGATACCGATGCCTATGACGACATAATTAATATAATCCATCTCACAGCTCATCTCGGTCAGAATACCACAGATTTTTTTCCCGCCCGCGACTACATCATTCGGCCATTTAATACCGACCTCTACACCGCATACATCCCGGCACGCGGCCGCGACAGCCATCCCCATAACCAGCGTCAGCATCGGGGCATGTTCCGGCTGCAGCCGCACATTTTCAAACAGCCCCGGACGAAGAATCAGGCTCATTGCAATCGCCGTCCGGGCAGGCGTCACCCAGCTTCTGCCGCGGCGTCCCTTCCCCTGCAGCTGCTCTTCCGCTACCACAAGAGTACCGGAGACGGCTCCTTTCTCCGCCAGGCGCTTCGCCTCATTATTGGTCGAATCAATCGCCTCATAATAATACACCTGCTGTGCCGCCCAGCATGAATGCAGACGGCTGATAATCTCTTCTGAGGTGATTCGGTCGGGACGTTTTGTGATTCGATAGCCTTTGCTCGGAACCGACTCAATCTCATACCCGTCCCCGCGCAGCTGATTCATAATCTTCCAAATGGCTGTACGGGACACCTGTAATTTTTCGCAGAGCGCCTGTCCGGATACATAGGCATCCTTGTCACTCAGCATGGATAATATTTTTGTTTTCATTTTCTGTTCCCACAGGATGCGTTCTGTTAAATGAAATATACCAGTGCCGCCGTGTCTGCCAGCAGCATCAGAATTCCCGCGCTCCCGGCCAGAGCCTTTTTTCGAACCACAGAAACAAGGATAGCCGACAGATTCATCAGGATGCCTGTAATAAGGATAAAATTCAGCACCCAGAAATTACGAAGAACTCCGCTGACAAACAAAATGCACAGAATCACTGTAAGAAGCGCAATAAAGCTGCAAAGCCATTCAGCAATGCGGGCATCGGATTCTTTTAGTTTTCTTCTCTTACTGCCTTTTATTTTCTTCATTTCGTTCCTGTTCACTTCCCGCGCTGCAATCCCGCTCTGATCCAGTCATCTTTTTTTCAACAGCCACCCAGGGTAGCTGCAATCACGGCCTTGATGGTATGCATACGGTTCTCTGCCTCATCAAATACAACGGATCTGTCAGATTCAAAGACCTCGTCGGTCACTTCCATCTCTTTCAGACCAAACTTTTCATAAACCTCGCGGCCGATTTTTGTCTCCAGATCATGAAATGCCGGCAGGCAATGCATAAAGATGGCTCTGTCTTTTGCCAGAGACATCACCTTTTTGTTCACCTGGTATGGCAGAAGCGCATCAATACGCTCCGCCCAGACCTCATCCGGCTCGCCCATCGACACCCACACATCCGTATAAACGATATCGGCATCCTTTGCTCCCTCTTCCACTGAATCAGTCAGCGTAATTGAACCGCTGCTCTCATCCGCCCACTTCTGGCAAAGCTTCACCAGATTTTTATCTGGAAAATACGCCTTCGCCGTACACGCGGTAAAATGCATTCCCATCTTTGCACAGGCAATCATCAGAGAATTCCCCATATTGTAGCGCGCGTCTCCAAAATAGGCAAGCTTTTTCCCTTTCAGGCTGCCGAGATGCTCCCGCACAGTGAGCAGATCCGCCAGCATCTGTGTCGGATGGTACTCATTCGTCAAACCGTTCCAGACTGGAACCCCGGCGTATTTCGCCAGCTCTTCCACGATCGCCTGTCCGTAGCCGCGGTATTCAATGCCATCGTACATTCTGCCAAGCACACGGGCCGTATCGCGAATGCTTTCCTTCTTTCCAATCTGAGATCCGCTCGGATCAAGATAAGTCACATGTGCGCCCAGATCATGGGAAGCCACCTCAAACGAGCAGCGGGTGCGCGTACTCGTCTTTTCAAAAATCAGAGCAATATTTTTTCCGACAAGGGGCGTCTCCATAATGCCCGCTTTCTTTTTTGCTTTCAAATCCGCCGCGAGATCAAGCAGATAGGTGATCTCCTCCGGAGTAAAATCTTTTAATGTCAGGAAGCTCCTGCCTTTTAAATCCATAAAATCCGTCCTCTTTTCCTGGTTCCAGTCTCAGCACAGTCTGTGCGTTTTCTAATCAAATCGGATGTTTCAAGCGATAAAAGTATGATTGCAGACCCCTCTCAATCCTTCGCTACTTCTGCGACGGCTTTCACCAGCCCTGCGACATTCTGCAGCTCAGACGGAATAATAATCTTCGTCGACTGGCCGTCCGCCACTTTTTCCAGTGTTTCAAAGCTCTTTAGCGTAAGCACCGCCTGATCTGCCTCTGCCTCGCGAATCAGTCTGATTCCCTCGGCTTTCGCCTGATTGACCTTCAGGATCGCTTCTGCCTCACCCTCTGCCTCGCGGATCATCTTTTCTTTCTGTGCTTCCGCGTGCAGGATCGCCGCCTGCTTCTCTGCCTCCGCATCCAGAATCGCTGACTGCTTATGGCCTTCAGCTACAAGAATGGAAGACTTCTTCTCACCTTCCGCCTTCAGAATCGCTTCACGGCGTTCCCGCTCAGCCTTCATCTGCTTCTCCATTGCGTCAATGATCTGCGACGGCGGCAGAATATTTTTCAGCTCGACACGATTCACCTTAATCCCCCACGGGTCGGTCGCTACATCCAGCGTCGCACGCATCGAGGTATTAATCACCTCACGCGAGGTAAGCGTCTGATCCAGTTCCATATCACCAATGATATTCCGCAGGGTCGTCGCGGTCAGATTCTCAATCGCCATGATCGGGTTCTCCACGCCATAGGTGTAAAGCTTCGGATCCGTGATCTGGAAAAAAACCACCGTGTCAATCTGCATCGTGACATTATCCTTAGTAATCACCGGCTGCGGGTCAAAATCCACTACCTGCTCCTTTAAATTCACACGCTTTGCCACACGGTCAATAAAGGGAACCTTAAAGTGCAGCCCAACATCCCAGGTCGACTGATAACCGCCGAGCCGTTCCATGACAAAGGCCTGCGCCTGGGGAACAACCTTGATACAGGATGCCAGAATCCAAAGCGCTACTAAAATCAGAAGAATCACTAAAATTGTTCCAAAGCTGAACAAGCCGTTGATACTCATAACTCACGCCTCCTTTACGATCAGCTTGACTCCGCTGATCTCTTCAATTTTCACATTTTTCTCTTTTTCAATGACAAGTGACTGCTCTGCGGATCGCGCCGTCCAGTACTGTCCATGTACCTGCACCTGTCCGGTCCCGGCGAGATTATCGATCCGTTCGGTGACGACCGCCATTTCTCCGACCAGACTCTGCGCATTCGTTTTCACGCGGTCACGGTTCAGCCAGCGGGCCGCTGCGGGTCTTGTAAAAATCAGCAGCAGCACCGATACCACGCAGAATGCGGCAACCTGTACGCCCAGATCCATCTGCAAAATCGCCAGTGCAAACGCCGCCAGCGCGCCTCCAGCAAACCAGATCGTCGTCAGACCCAGAGTAATGGCCTCAATCCCCAGAAGAACCACAAGCGCCACAAGCCACAGCAGCGCCTGCATCCCAATTTCCATAATCTCTCAACCTCCCTCCACCTGCTTGCACTTTCAGTCAAATATCCGCGCAAGCGCGTCTACCTGGCTCATTGCTTCGCGGGAATAAACACAGACGCCACTCCCGCTGTTTATTCGCGGAATAATTCATTCCTTCACTTCAAGATCCTCTGTGTTGATTCCCAGCATCTGAAGCTCAGCTTTTGCTATTTTTTCCTGATATTCAATTTCTTCCTGGCCATGCTTCTTAATTCTCTGGATGTTAATGTATTTCTCAATTGCTATTTTTTTCATTTCCTGTTCATTCATATTTCGATGTCCTCCTTTTCTTTGCTATCGCGGTTGTCAGGTCTCTTTTGTTACTTCTTATGGTAATAGATTTTCCCCGATATTTCAAGAAAAATCGCATCTGAAAAGCTTAATAAAATCTGAACAGCCAGATTCCCCTTACTGTTTTTATTCCGGCATCACGAACTGACTGTTATACAATTCCGCATAAAAGCCTTCTTTTGCCAGCAATTCCTGATGCGTTCCCTGCTCAATTACGCTCCCGTCCCGCATCACCAGAATCACATCTGCATTCTGTATGGTGGAAAGGCGGTGCGCTACGATAAAGCTGGTCCGGCCCTGCATCATCTTCTGGAATGCCTGCTGAATACGAATCTCCGTACGGGTATCAATGGACGAGGTCGCCTCATCCAGAATCAGCATTGGCGGCAGGGTGAGCATCACGCGCGCAATGCACAGCAGCTGCTTCTGCCCCTGGGAAAGATTTCCGCCATTTTCACCGATTACCGTATCGTAGCCCTGCGGGAGCCTGCGGATAAAGCTGTGCGCGTGCGAATCCTTCGCAGCCTGAATCACTTCCTCCTCCGTGGCGTCCGGACGCCCCATAGAAATATTGTCCCGGATCGTCCCGGCGCGCAGCCAGGTATCCTGCAGCACCATTCCATACGCTCCGCGCAAATCCTTCCTTTTCAGGCAGCGAATGTCTCTCCCTTCAATAGCAATGCTTCCGCCGTCCACATCGTAGAACCGCATCAGCAGATTGATCATCGTCGTTTTTCCGCAGCCGGTCGGACCGACGATCGCAACGCGCTGCCCCGGCCGGACAGAAAGGTTAAAATCCTCAATCAAAGGCGTTTTTTTCGTGTAAGAAAAGCTTACGTGTTCCAGCGTAACTGCGCCCGGAGCCTGCGGAAGAACCGCCTGCGCGTCCTCATCTGAAATTTCCGCTTCCGCGTCGATCAGTTCAAAAATCCGTCCCGCGCAGGCCAGTGCGTTTTGCAGTTCCGTCACCACGCCGGAGATTTCGTTAAACGGCTTGGTATACTGGTTCGCGTAGGATAAGAAAGCCGATAGCTGCCCGACCGTCATAAGGCCTCCCACAACCGAAAGCGCGCCCGTCAGGCCGACTCCGGTATACACGAGGCTGTTCACAAAGCGGGTGCAGGGGTTGGTCAGAGAGGAAAAGAAAATCGCACGCAGCGAATAATCAGACAGCCGCTTATTCACTTCATTAAACTGCTCCTGCATATGCGCTTCCTGCCCATAGGCCTGCACGACCTTCTGATTCCCAATCATCTCGTCAATCAGCGCCGTCTGCTCCCCGCGCGTCTCCGACTGCTTCCGGAACATCGTGTAGGTCCGCTTCGCAATGAAGTTTGCCACCAGCAGCGAGACTGGCGTCAGCAGTACCACCACCAGCGTAATCCGTATATTTACGGAAAGCATAAAAAACAGCGTTCCCAAGATCGTCACCACACCGGTAAACAGCTGCGTAAAGCCCATCAAAAGTCCGTCAGAAAACTGATCCACATCGGCAATCACACGGCTGACCGTCTCGCCAGATGAATGAGTATCCAGATATTGCAGCGGCAGAATCTCAATTTTTCGAAACGCCTGCTTTCGCACCTCACTCGACACACGGTAGACAATCCGGTTGTTAAAAATATTCATCAGCCACTGGGCAAGCGCCGTAACGAGGATTGCGGCAGCCATCTTGCGCATAATAGCAAAAATTGCCTCAAAATCCACTTCTCCCGGACCAATCACATAATCGACAATCTGGCCGGTCAGTACCGGCAGATAAAGCGTCAGCACCACGGAAAGCACTGCCATGGCAAGAGACAGCCCTACCAGCGCCGCATGCGGCCGGATACACGTAAGGACCCGCATCAGGATTTCTTTTTGTCCGCTCTTCTTTTTCATGCGAGCACCTCCTTCCCACAGGCTCCGGCACTCTGCTTTGTCTCCCGTCCGGGTGTGCGCTGCTCCCCAGAAGCTCTTTCCTGTTTTTCCGGCTCGCGCTTTGTATCGTTCCCCGCTTTCGGGAACTGGGAATAATGTGTTTCCCGGTATACCTCACAGGTCTTAAGAAGCTCTTTATGTGTGCCAATTCCAGCTACACGCCCATCCTCCAGCACGATGATTTTATCCGCATGCGCGATGGAAGAGGTACGCTGTGATACAATAAAGACCGTCATGCTGCCAGATGGGGTATCAGTTTTTTCTCCGGCAGTCTGAGGGCTGTGACAGCCTGCTTTTTTTGCAGATGTCTTATGATTCAGGTCGCGGATCGCGGCACGCAGCCGCGCGTCTGTCGCAAAATCCAGCGCGGAAGCACTGTCGTCCAGTATCAGGATTTCCGGGTGCCGCACAAGTGCGCGGGCAATCGTCAGCCGCTGCTTCTGCCCGCCGGAGAAATTGCGTCCTTCCTGCTCCACAGGAGCGTCAAGGCTTTCCCGGAGCAATTCTTCCGCCCTCTTCGACACGCCTTTTTCCCCGGCGGCATCGTCCGCGCGGTCAGCTTCCTTTCCATGCGCGCGCAGCACATCCTCCGCCTGCGCCGCCCGGATCGCCTCGATCAAATCTTCATCTGTCGCGTCTTCATTGCCCCAGAGCAGATTGCTGCGGATCGTCCCCTTAAAGAGAACCGGCTTTTGCATCACAATGCCCACCTTCTGCCGCAGTTCGTCTGGTGAATATTCCCGGACATCCCGTCCATTGACCCGCACACAGCCCGCACTCACATCATAAAAACGCGGAATCAGGCTGACCAGCGAGGTTTTTCCAGAACCGGTACCGCCGATGATGCCGATCGTTTCCCCGCGCTTCGCGGTAAATGTCAGGTCGTCCAGCGCATCAGCACCGGCGCCGCGGTAACGGAATACAACATGATCGAAGGAAACCGCGGCAGTTTCTGAAAGTGATTCTGCATGAATCTCATCCATCTGTTCTTTCAATGTGGAAGAAGCCAGCCCAGATTCCATCCCCACCGGTACTTCCAGAACCGTCTGGATCCGGTTGCCGCAGGCGATTGCCTTGGTCACAGTAATGATCAGGTTCGCCAGCTTTACCAGCTCCACCAGGATCTGCGACATATAATTGACAAGCGCGACTACACTTCCCTGTGTAATGATTCCGGCGTCCACACGAGATGCGCCGACATAGAGCAGCGCAACCAGCCCGACATTGACCACCACATAGGTCATCGGGTTCATCAGCGCGGAAATGCGACCGGATAAAAGCTGCACCTTTACCAGCGCCTCATTTTTCTCATCAAAATCCTGAACTTCCTGCGGTTCCCGGCAAAACGCGCGAATCACACGCACGCCGAGCAGATTCTCCCGCGTCAGGCGCACCACCCGGTCCAGCCGCTCCTGCACCCGCCGGTACATCGGAATACTGATCAGCATAATGCCAAACACAATCACGCAGAGCACCGGAATCACAACCACAAACACCAGCGCCGCCTTTGTGTCAATCGTAAACGCCATAATCATCGCGCCGAACACGATAAACGGAGAACGCATAAACAGGCGCAGGAACAAATTCACGCCAGACTGCACCTGATTGATGTCGCTCGTCATTCTGGTGATCAGCGTAGATGTGCCGATGTCGTCCATCTCCGTAAACGAGAGCGCCTGGATATGCGCAAAAAGTACCTCCCGCAGCTTCGCGGAAAATCCGACTGCTGCCTTCGCGGAAAAATACTGTGCCGTAACCGAACAGGCCAGCCCAATCAGGCCAAGCGCCACCATCAGCAGGCACATACGCAGAATGTACGCCGTGTCCTGATTTTTGATCCCCACATCAATAATTCTGGCCATCACCAGCGGAACCAGCAGTTCAAAGGACGCCTCCAACAGCTTGAACAGAGGCGCGCAGATGGATTCCTTCCGGTATTCTTTCAGATACTTCAGCAACTTCCACATATTTTTCTCTCCCTGTCTTTTACGCCATTTTCTATGTCTGTTAACCTGTCTGCTAACGCAATCCATATGTTACCATTTTCACAAAATACTGTCAACCTTCAACATTGCATTCCCTTTGGCTGTCATATAATCCGGTATAGAACGATTCGTGTGAAAGACCAATATTCTGTTTTTGACGCAGTCCCTCTTCTTCACCCCTGCTGCTCCAGGTAAATCTCGCTCAGCAGCGCCATAGTATTGGTAAACTTCGCATTGACCGGATAATCATCGCTCTGATAGGTACTGTCCAGATAAAAGTATATATAACTGTTATCATTGCTGTAATAGATATCTTCGAACGACACTTCCTTCAAATCCTCCCGGTACGCTTCCATCAGCTCCGAAAGTCTGGATAAAGGCACGGTAATGTCAAGCACACTGTAAGACTCCACATAATACCACTCTTCCTCATCCACGTCCTCTGTTGTGTCTGAAAGTTCTTCTGCCTCACTCTCATCTGCGAATTCACTTTCTGCCTCCAGCTCTTCTTCCGTTCTGGCGTCATTCACAGTATCTTTATCCGTCTCGAGCAATGTTTCTACACTATATCCATACAGATAAACCCAGATGCCTGAAATCCTGTTCAGGGTTTCCTCATCCCATGTACAAATCGGGAAATACGGTTCTTTGAAGTCTTCTTCCTGAAACAGCTCATTCATCACTTCACAATAAAGCTCCCTGTCGATCTGATAATACCGGTATACCTCTTTCCCGCTCTTAAGATGATACTTGATATATACGCCATTCACATTCTGGTCATAGATGGCGTCTGAAAGGCCATATTCTTTTACGTTTTCCACCCCATCCTCGGCCAGCTCATAAATTTTGTCAAACTCGTCCCATTCAACCTGATCCAGGCGCTCCCGATAAGACGTGGAATAAACAATTTCTCCATTGTCGCCATAAGCAATATAGGAAGAAAAATCAGGCGAGGAAACAGACATTGCCGCAATCTCGTCCTGTGCTGGAAGATAGGTATTGAATCCCGGCAGGTCAAAACGGTACGCAAAGAAAATCGCGCAGCCGATGACAATGGAAACCGCAAACTGCCATTTATGGGCAAAGACCTGGCAGATGTCCATTCGGTAAATAAACTCTATGATCACACAGGCCAGAGCGCCAAAGAGCAGGATAAACATTACCTCAAAGAACACTGCCTGCGTCAGCTCATAAGCGATCAGACCAGCTACCAGGGAAACCGGAACCGTGACCATCACCTTAATGACCGGCTCGAGGACGGGAAACGCAAGCGCAGAACCTGCAGCCTCTGTTTTTCTTACGCGATACAACGCCAGCGCTGCCAGCGTCAGCACTGCGGTAATCGCGATGATCTGGCAGAGATCTCCCGCAGTCGGCAGCTTTTCCGCCCCTGTTATACGGGAAGTAATTCCCGCACGGGAACCGGAATACAGACACCACGCCCAGGGAGAAGTGAACCGAAACTGGGCGGAACGAGAGAAAATGCTCTCCACCTTTGTATTTAAAAATACGCTTTCCAGCGATTCCCTGAGCAGCATCAGCATCGGCATATAAGCTCCAAATGCTCCGATTGCCAGAAATGTCGTCAGGAAATTCCCGGCCAGCATCATCGCAACCAGAGTGGTCGAATAGCTGCACAGATAAAATAAAATCCCCTGCACACTCGCAAGCGCGATCTCAGACGCAATCTGTCCGGTCAGCGCCTGATAAAACAGGCCAACCAGAACCGTCAGCAGCTGTCCGGCCAGATACGCTATTACAAACGTCAGCACACTGCTTAAATATTTTACGCCAAAAAGCTCCTCCCGCTTCAGGGACAGGCTGTGATAAAAGTCCTGCTTCACCTGCGAATGCAGAT
Organism: Lachnospiraceae bacterium; assembly: GCA_021205225.1. Lineage (GTDB taxonomy): Bacteria > Bacillota > Clostridia > Lachnospirales > Lachnospiraceae > Choladousia. Next base: position 21,244 of record JAJPXX010000029.1, on the reverse strand, counting down.
ACGCAAATGTCGTCAGCGCACACACCGCGCCGCAGACCAGAATCAGGCCAGTATTCTCCGCATGTCCCAGCCCCATATGCCGGCCAAACTGTTCCACCGCACTGTAGGCAGTCTTCCCTTCGCGCATCAGTTCATTCTGACGAATTGCCATCGACATCATCGCCCGAAACGGTAAAAAGAGGACAAAAACTACCATCTGCACTGCTGTCAGCCAGTTCATCTGCCGCATTTCTCCACGCACCAGCTCAGAAAACGAGATTTTTGATGTCATAACCAGCCACCTCCGTTTCACTGATAAAAATCTCCTCAAGCGTCAGCGGCAAAATTTCTGAAAACAGCGGCTGCCGCGCCTGAATTTTCCAGTCAATCTCATCATAGCTTCCGCGCACCACAATCGTGAGCAGCGACCCCCGCTTCTCTTTTTGCAGTACGGTAAGCTCCCCAAGCAGCGCCTCTTCGTCTGCCGCATCCGGAATCACGCACTGAATCTTGTGTATTCCCAGCTTCATCTCATCAAGATCCTTCGCAAACAGAATGCCGCCCCGATGCAGCAGCCCAACATAATCACAGATATCCTCAATCTCGCGCAGGCTGTGCGAAGCAATCACAGGAGTAAACTTCCGGCTTAAAATTTCCGATGCAAACAGGCTTTTAACTGTCTGGCGCATCACCGGATCCAGCCCGTCAAAGGTCTCATCGCAGAGCAGATACTGTGTATTCGCGCAGATTCCGAGCAGCACTGATACCTGCTTTTTCATCCCCTTCGAGAAGGTCGAGAGTTTCCGCTTCGGATCCAGTTCAAATTTCCCCAGCAGATCGTCAAACCGCCCCGCGTCAAACTTCGGATACACAATCCGATAATAATCCCGCATTATCTCTGCAGTCGCATTCGGAAAAAACATCGCCGTATCCGGGATAAAGCAAACCTTTTCCTTTGCCTGCACATTCTCCCACACCGGGCGCTCGTCAATTTTAACCTGCCCTCCGTCTGCCTTCAGCACACCGGCAATCACACGCAGCAGCGTGCTTTTCCCGGCTCCGTTCGTGCCGACCAGGCCAAAAATACAATTCTCACCTATCTCGGCATCCACACCATTGAGCGCCATGATATCCCCAAAGCGCTTTGTCACTTTTTCCATCTGAATCATGCTTCCGCCTCCCCCAGTTCATAATACTCCCTGGCTTTTTCCAGAAAATCCTCACACGAAATATCCAGTTCCTTCCCCTTAAGCACCAGTTCATTCAGGGTACGGAACACACTCTCCTGCTTCTTCTGTTTCATCAAAGCCCCATTCCCCGATACAAAATTCCCCCGGCCTTTCACAGGATAGATATATCCCTCCTGCTCCAGCATACTGTAGGCTTTCTGTATCGTATTTGGATTAATCGAGAGTTCCATCGCGAGGGAACGCACGGAAGGCATCTGACTGTCTGGCTCCAACACGCCATTTACAATCAGGGTTTCGAACCGCTCCGTGATCTGCTCGTAGATCGGACGGCGGTTCTGCAAATCAATCCCTATCATAGCTTCACCTCCAGGTGTACTAACTTTACTAGTACACCTGGACATTATCATAGGATCTGTCATCTGTCAACGGAGTTAAGGAAAAGATAAGAAATGTGCGCCTCTGCGCATCAAAAAAAGCTCTGACCATACTCATGATCAAAGCCTTTCTTCATGGACCTGAAGGGATTCGAACCCTCGACCTCTCGGATGCGAACCGAACGCTCTCCCAGCTGAGCTACAAGCCCATATAAGTGGAAGTAAGGAGGCTCGAACTCCTGACCTTTCGCGTGTGAGGCGAACGCTCATCCCAGCTGAGCTATACTTCCATACTTCCGAATACTCTCGTGTCGAACAAAAGCAATTATACACGCTTTTTCAAAAAAAACAAGGGGGAATTTTAATTTTTTTACTGTTCTGAGTAAATGCCAAATAAATTCACTCGCAATGCCCCTTACAGTGCCCGCAATCGCCGCCGCACTGGAAAGATTTTCCCGCCTTTTTATCTTTTACCATGCTTCGGATAATGAGTGCCACGATCACAATCAGAATCCCGCCTACTATGATTGTCCCCATATTAATCACGCCTCCACCTTCTTACCGTTTTCGGCCCTTCTGAAAGGGGACAGGGCAAGCCCTGTCCCTGCATATTACCATGTTATAGCTGTTCCGTGTTTTCCCATCACAGTTCCCTTTTTGCCAGATTACAGCCTTTCCACACAGTGGCCGCGCTTCCTTTTTCTCAGGCTGTCACGCCCTGACAGGCGCTCCCACCTTCATGTGCTTCCTGTTTGGATCCGGGCGAACCAGCATATATACAAACAGGATTACCACTGCAATTGCCACAATCGTAAAGATACCGAAGCTGCATTCACCTGTGGTAAGGCCGACAAGCTGATATGCTACCAGCGATACCAGATACGCAAAACCGCACTGATATCCGATCGCGAACCAGAACCATTTGATATTGTTCATCTCACGCTTGATCGCGCCCATAGCCGCGAAGCATGGCGCGCACAGCAGGTTGAAGAGCAGGAAAGAAAGCCCTGCCGCAGTTGAAGAACCGCCGGATACAAACGCCGCCTGCATATTCTGCCATACGGTTCCCTCGCCCCCTGCATAGAGGATACCCATCGTACCTACGATGTTCTCCTTTGCCACGAGACCGGTGATTGATGCCACCGCCGCCTGCCAGTTGCCCCAGCCCTGCGGGATGAAAATCCAGGAGATTGCTCCGCCGAGTGCCGCCAGGATACTGTAATCAATCTCATCCTCAGAGAGCATCCGGAAGCCATCTTCTGCGAATCCAAAGTAGGTCAGGAACCAAATCACTATCGTAGAAAGCAGAATGATCGTACCTGCTTTCTTGATGAAAGACCAGCCGCGCTCCCACATGCTGCGCAGCACCGCGCTGACCTTCGGCATATGATATGCCGGCAGCTCCATCACAAACGGAGCCGGGTCGCCCGCGAACATCTTTGTCTTTTTCAGAATAATTCCAGAGCAGATCACTGCCGCCACGCCGATAAAGTAAGCCGCAGTCGCGATCAGCGGATTCCCGCCAAGAAGCGCGCCCGCTACCATCGCGATAAACGGAACCTTCGCGCCGCACGGGATAAAGGTCGTCGTCATGATCGTCATCCGGCGGTCTTTTTCATTTTCAATGGTACGGCTCGCCATAATACCCGGAACCCCGCAGCCCATGCTGACCAGCATCGGGATAAAGGATTTTCCGGAAAGGCCGAATCTGCGGAAGATCCGATCCAGGATAAACGCGATACGCGCCATGTAACCGCAGTACTCCAGGAATGCCAGCAGGATGAACAGTACCAGCATCTGCGGAACAAATCCCAGCACAGCGCCAACGCCGGCTACAATACCGTCAAGAACCAGCCCGGAGAGCCAGTCTGCACAGTTCAGCGCATTTAACAGGTTTTCAAAAAGCATCGGGATACTCGGAACATAAATGCCGTAATCTCCCATTTCCGGAGCGGTATATTCATATGCCGCGTAAACCTCAGCCGCCGCAGTCAGATCCTCATAGGTTGCCTCTGCGTCCGATACTTCCAGTGTTTCCTCGTCTTCTACAGTATACTCTGCCACAGAGGATTCGTCAAACATCGCAATCAGTTCCGTCAGAGCCTCCGCGGCTGCATCTGCATCATACTCCTCCGATTCTTCATCGAGAGCTTCCGCGATCGCATCCACGTCATACCCCTGATCCGCCGCGTAGTCTGTGAATCCGGTAATCACTTCTGCCGCACCGGCGTACTCTTCATCGGCCTCGCTCCATTCCGCCGTACCGATTCCAAGGAGATGGAAGCCATCGCCAAAGAGATTGTCGTTCGTCCAGTCCGTCGCCGCCGCGCCGATCGTCGACATTGCAATGTAGTAAACCAGGAACATCACCAGCGCAAAAATCGGCAGCGCCAGAATCCGGTTTGTCACGATACGGTCGATTTTATCAGAAGTCGTCAGCTTCTCCTTTGCGGATTTCTTCTTTACGCATTTATCAATAATGGAAGAAATATATGCGTAACGCTCACTTGTAATAATGCTCTCTGTATCGTCGTCAAATGCGTCCTCAAGGGCTTTGATTTCCGCGGATACATTCGGCGTACTCTTCAGATTTTCCGCGATTTTGGAATCCTTCTCCAGCAGCTTGATCGCGAAAAAGCGTTTCTGCGCATCCGGCACACTGCCGCCGAGCTTCTCCTCCACTTTTGCAATCGAGTCCTCCACTTCGTCTGCAAATTTATGTACGCGTGTGACCGCCTTTTTCGAATTCGCCGCCGCAACCGCTTTCTTCGAAAGCTCGTCAATGCCGGTACCCTTCATCGCAGAAATCTCAACCACATCACAGCCCAGGCTCTTTGAAAGTGCCTTCGTGTTGATCGTATCGCCGTTTTTCTGCACCAGATCCATCATGTTGATGGCAATGACCACCGGAATGCCCAGTTCAATCACTTGGGTAGAGAGGTAAAGGTTCCGCTCAATGTTCGTCCCGTCAATGATATTGATGATCGCGTCCGGGTGTTCATTGATAATATAATTTCTCGCTACCACTTCTTCCAGCGTATAAGGGGAAAGGGAATAGATACCCGGAAGATCCATGATCTCGACATCTCTGTGTCCTTTCAGCTTTCCTCCCTTTTTCTCAACCGTTACGCCAGGCCAGTTGCCAACGTACTGGTTCGAACCGGTCAGGGCATTGAACAATGTGGTCTTACCACAGTTCGGATTGCCCGCAAGTGCAATTTTAATCGCCATTTTCTTCTCCTTCTTCCTTATGACTTTCTGATATCGGAATCCGTAAAGCTTCTCATCTTATATTCCGGTCTTTTGTTACAATTCTTTAATATAAATCCGGGTTCTCTAATACAGGATTTGTTTTCCTGATTCATGTTATGTTTTCCTAACCCTGTGTCATATCATTCTAACCGGAATTATATTTTGCTTTCAATTATCTCATTTTGCTAACAAAAGTCCGTTTTTACTAACTCAATTATAAAATTTAATCCACCTGTATCATCTGTGCGTCTTCTTTCCGAAGCGACAGCTCATACCCTCTCACCGTGACTTCAACCGGGTCTCCGAGCGGCGCAACTTTGCGGACAAAGATCTCCACGCCTTTCGTGATCCCCATATCCATGATGCGCCTCTTCACAGGGCCTTCTCCTGATATTTTCTGCACGGTAACCGTCTCTCCAACAGAAGCTTCTCTCAATGTTTTCATAATGTCCTCCTTTCCCTCCTTGCGCTAAACCAGAATATGGTTCGCCATTTCTTTCCCAATCGCGACGCGGGAATTCTTGACATTCACAATGAGATTTCCGCTCACCTCAGAAATAACGGTAACCATACCTCCCACGACAAATCCAAGTCCCTCAAGGAACTGCCTGGTCTCTTCCTTTCCGCCAATCTTCCTGATTACGTTCTCTTCTCCTGTCTTTGCCATACTCAATGGCATCGTCCTCGATCCCCTTTCCAATCCCTGACCCTGCTGTATTCCTCAAAGAGTCAGAATCAGCTGCACACACAGACGAGCAGGAACCATTTCTCCCCACTCGTTGCACCGTACCAGCGTCGTTTTTATCTATCCGTGGTTAGTATACTCTAACGTTTGAGGAACGTCAAGCCATTTTTTCAGTTTTTTCTTTACGATTTTTCAATTTGATGGTATACTAAATTCATATATTCTGTAAAACGTATTGTGAGGTATCAAAATGAGTGCAACAAATGAATCTGCGGAAAACTATCTTGAAACCATTCTTATCCTGAGCGAACGCCTCCCGGTCGTTCGTTCTGTTGACATCGCGACAGAGCTTGGTTTTAAAAAATCGAGCGTCAGCATTGCCATGAAAAATCTGCGGTTAAAAAATCATATTACCGTATCGGACGCCGGCTTTATCAGCCTGACCGAATCCGGGCGCGCGATCGCTGAAGAGATCTATGAACGCCATAAATGGATTTCTTCCTGGCTGATCTCTCTTGGCGTGGACGAAAAGACCGCCACGGAGGATGCCTGCAAAATTGAGCATGTGATCAGCCGTGAGAGCTTCGAAGCGATCAAGGCACACATTCATCTTAATGCAGCGGAATAAATTTTGACGACGTAAGTTCACCTTTTCCTGTCTGTTTCATAGAATAGTAAAAACATCCGGTCGTCCATTCACCTGGCGGCCGGGGGGAGATTCTATGGAGCAGACCCTTCTCTCGCCTGCGCTCCGGGAGGATTATTCCGATATTATCGTGCACAGGCCATCATTCTCATCTGCGTTCCCTGATTTGACAGCGGAATCCTCCTTATCCGCCGCACCATCGCTCCAGCCGCGGACAGGTATTTTTATGTCAGCGGTCAGTGAACAGAGCCTTTTCAGACAACCCATCAACGAAACCTGGGCGATCCTGTACGCCCCGCTTTCCGACCACCTTGCGACCGTGGAGGAAATCGGCTATTCTTCTGTCCCCAAATTATTCACGGAAATCAATGTCGTCAGCCTGGAGGCCGCAGGAATCCTGCCTGTCCGGATTCAATCTTTTTTAGAGCTGTCCGGTTCCGGCATTCTCATGGGGTTCCTTGATTCCGGTATTGATTACACTCATCCCGCATTTCGAAACGCGGATGGCACCAGCCGGATCCTGCGCCTTTGGGATCAGTCTGACACACGCGGCACACCTCCCGCGGGCTTCTCATATGGAACGGAGTTTACAAAAGAAACGATTGACCATGCTCTTTTTTCCGGTACGAGAACGTCCTTTTCAGAAAACAGCACCATCGCCGGCTACGAAACACATCCTGCGGAAGCTGACGCGGCTGCTGATTTTGCTCCTTATCCGGATTTGCGCGGACACGGCACTGCGGTCGCCGGAATTGCCTGCGGCAGTCCTGACGCAGGGGAAGGCTTTACCGGTGCGGCGCCCATGTGCAGCATCGCATTTGTACGCCTGAAAAGTGCAAAACAGTACCTGCGCACATATTTCCGAATACCGGAAAGCGCCGCCGCCTATCAGGAAAATGATCTGATGCTCGGCATTCGCTATCTGATGGACTGCGCTGCACAGCTTGAACTGCCGCTCGTGATCTGCGTATCGCTTGGCACCAGCCAGGGCGGCCACACCGGACACACGCCTTTCGAGGAAATACTTGATGAAGCGCTTCTCACCCCTGGCGTCTGCGCAGTCACCGGCACCGGAAATGAAGTCGGCTTCGACCATCATTACCGCGGCGTACTGCGGCATGCAGATGATTCGGCAGACGCGGAACTCCTCATCGACCAGGAAACGCAGGGATTCTCTCTTGAATTCTGGGCCGACTCTCCCGCACAGTTCCGCCTGGGGTTTACCTCACCGCTTGGCGAGACGATTTCTCCGCTCTGGCCGATGAACGGCTTTTCCAGAGATTTTTCTTTCTTATTAGAAACGAGCCGGATTTCTGTCACCTGGGGCATCACAGAACAGCCGGAGCGCGCACAGCTTATTCTGATGCGCTTTTCCGATCCGGCACCCGGTCTCTGGCACATCCATGTCACCGGATCCGGCACAGCCGGCCTTTTTTTCCATCTCTGGCTGCCGATCCACGGACTGGTTGATCCACAGATCCGTTTCCTCGCAGCGGACGCGGATACCACTCTGGTTGTTCCCTCCTGCGCCGCCTCGCCTGTCGCTGTCGGTTCCTGGAATGCTTACAATGACAGCCTCTACCTTCATTCCGGACGCGGGTACACAAGAAATAATCTCATCAAGCCTGACCTTGCCGCGCCCGGTGTACAGGTTACCTGCCCCGCAGCGGGCGGAAGCTACGCTTCCATCACAGGTTCCTGCGCGGCAGCCGCCCTTACGGCCGGAGCAGCCGCCCTGCTCTTCGAGGGCGGTCTGCGGCAGAATCCGCCCCGCTTTTTTTCTTCTGAAGAGTTAAAAAATTTATTACTGCGCGGAGTACGGCAGCGCGGCAATCTGACGTACCCGAATCCGGGCTGGGGGAACGGCGAAATGAACCTTTACGGAGTTTTCCAGTCTTTTCAGGCACACTTTTCGTCGGAGAACATATGATACACTGTAAAATCAATTTTCGGAGGAAAACGAAATGAGTGATTTAGCGGCTACAAACTGCGGATGCGGATGCGACACCGGAACAAACAATTCCTTCCTGTGGATTATCGTCCTTCTCTTCCTCGGCTGCGGCAACGGATGTGGTTCTGGGTGTGGTTCTTCCTGCGGCACTGACAACAGCTGCCTGTGGATTATCATCCTCCTGTGCTTCTTTGGCGGATGCGGATGCGGGAATTCCCTGTGCGGCGCCTGCGGCTGATCCGTGTAATCGAGTAAATAGAATCCTGCTTTGCGGGATTCTCGCGCTGCCGCGCGTCTGCGCAAGCAGACAGTTTCCTCTAGCGCGGCATGCGCATCCTCCCGGAGGGTTTTTGTCCGACAGGGAAGTTCGGAGAACTTTCCTATTGGACAAAAAAGGCAGTGGGGTTTTCCCACTGCCGCATCTTATTCTTCCGCATATAGCTCTGTCAGATAATCATCCAGCGCCGCCGTATCTACCGTGTAGGTCGGAAGATCAACCGTCGTACTGTCTGAAACATCTGAATAATTGTAAACGGAAACGCCGATCCATACCACCAGCAGGACGCCTACTAACGCCATCGCGGCCTTGGTCAGCATCCATTCCCGTTTTTCTTTCTTTACAATCTTTTTCACGTTCCGTTTTTGTTCTTTATGGCGATCCACTTTTTCCTGGCTCATGTATCTCTCTCCTTTGCAAATACTGCATCTTTGTCCAGTATACACTATTTTGAAAAAAGTGCAACCACTTTTTCCCGCAAAAGCGCAAAGCAATAACTAAATCACTACAATGATGCCGCCGTCATTCGCGTACATCGTGGAAACCCCGGCCGTATCAAGAAAAATCACGTCCCTGACTGAAATGCGCTTCGTGATCGCTTCCAGAACCATACGTCCGCGCTCCGGGCAGTTGCAGTGCGACAGCGCCAGAATCTTTTCCGCCGGGTTCTCTGCCTGCTCCACAATATAATCCACCATCTTCACAAGCGCCTTGTTAATCCCGCGCGCCTGATCCAGCTGTATGATCGTCCCTTCCGGCGTCGCGCCCATAACCGGTTTGATTTTCAGCGCCGACGCAAAGAACGCTTTGATATCACTCAGACGGCCATTCTTGCGCAGGGTTTCCAGATTTTCCAGCACAAAGTACGTATTCTGTCCGTCAATATATGCCTCGACGGTTTCCACAAGCTCCTCGAATGGCATCCCCGCCGCCTCACATTCCTGAATCTTCGCAGTAATCAGCGTCTCGCCAATCGAGGCGGAACGGGAGTTAAACACATGCACCTGCAGTCCGGAGCCTTCTTCCTCCAGAAGGTCTCTGGCCAGCACCGCACTGTTGCACGAGCCGCTCAACTCTGCGGACAGGGTCACCGCATACGCCCGCTTCTCGGCTCTTTCAAATGCTTTCTTATAATAATCCGGAGACGGGCACGCTGACTTCGGACAGTTGGGGCTTGCAGCGATCTTCTGCAAAAACTCAGCGTGATCATAGCTGTCATCGTCTACAAAAGAATCATCATCTACCTGCATCGTCAATGGAGCTGAAATAATACGTTCATCCGCCTTCATCGCCTCTGTACGCTCCCCGCAGCTGTCCATCACAATTACATATTCCATAATAAACCTCCTGTGCCTGCAGCAGGCGCGAGTTACTGTTCTGAATAATTACACTGCTTCTTCTTTATCTGCCTGCATTTGGCTTCTCACACGTTTTTCATTCTTTCGTAACGTAGTTTTCAAGTCTAGATTATCATATCATATTCCTGTCCGCTTGAAAAGAGGAAATTTCGTTTTTCCATATTTTTGATTTTCCCGGTTGCAAAGGCGGGGAATTCTCATGTATAATGACCGGGAACGATATGAGTCGTTTTGAAAGCACGAAACCATTACAAGTCTTCAACAAGGAGGTCTCCTCTGTGCGTTCTTTTCAGATTCAGGACAACCTGGGATTTATGAAAAAACTCCTCACGGACGATGCGTTTGACACCTTTCTGCTCTCCGAAGCGTCCATCACCACCTTTGCTACATTTCAGATTGACGGTACCTTTCATCCGGATTATCTGAACACCACAGAGGCAGAGCTGCCGACCGCAGAAAAATCCGGCTATACCCTCTGGAAACGGGTACGGCCATTCTTTTTTGATCTGACAAAGGGCAGGCACACTCCGCTGCGCTTTGCCATCGTGTTCCGGCTCGCGCCGCATAATGTCGAAAAGCTGATCTTGCAGAGCGGTCTGCCCATCAGCAAAGAACAGGTAGACGGCCTGTTTCTGAATATCCGTTTCGACGGGAAGGTACTCATCTGCGTCAGCGGGGTCTCTCTGAAAGCATTCACGCTTGACCGATCGCTGGAGCACGCCTGGGACGAAATGCTGGAAAAATTTTTCCGGCAAAAACAGATTCCATTTCTATAAATAAAATCTATCCCAAACATCTGTTAGCACTCATTTCAATTGAGTGCTGATTTTTTTCTTGACATTTCACCCTGACAGTATTATTATGTTGTCAGTTTGCGGAGGCGCTGCCCCAAATCCCTGTTAGAGAGAGTATAGTATCCCCATTTCCGGATTCGGATTCCCGCCCCCGCTCTACAACTGCAGACAAAATGAAAATTATATTATAATTTAAGGAGTGATTTGTATGAGCAAAAAGACAGGAAGTCTTTCCATCAACAGCGAAAACATTTTCCCAATCATTAAAAAATGGCTTTATTCCGACCATGACATTTTCGCGCGCGAAGTAATTTCAAATGGCTGCGATGCGATTACAAAGCTGGAAAAGCTCGAAATGATGGGCGAGTATACCTTCCCGGAAGATTATAAAAAACGGATTCAGGTGATTGTGAACCCGGAAGAAAAAACGCTGAAATTCATTGATACCGGTCTTGGCATGACCGCGGATGAGGTCGAGGAATACATTACCCAGATCGCTTTCTCCGGCGCGACCGATTTCCTTGAAAAATATAAAGACAAGACGACTGAGGACGATATTATCGGTCACTTCGGGCTGGGCTTCTACTCTGTGTTTATGGTAGCGGACGAGGTGCATATTGACACCCTCTCCTATCAGAAAGATGCGAAGCCGGTTCACTGGGAATGCGACGGCGGCACAGAATATTCCATGGAGGAAGGCACCCGTGACGAGGTTGGCACGGAGATCACACTGTTTCTGAGCGAGGACTGCCTGGAGTTTGCGAACGAGTATCGTATGCGCGAGGTCATTGAGAAATATTGCTCCTTCATGCCGGTACAGATTTTCCTCTCGAAAGCAAACGCCGAGCAGGAATATGAAACCATCGATGAAAGTGAACTGCGCGAAGATGATGTTGTCGTCGAGCACATCCATGAGGACGCTAAGACCGAAGAGAAAGAAAATGAAAACGGTGAAAAAGAAACCGTTGAGATTTCTCCGGCGCGTGAACGTGTGAAGATCAATAAGCGCCCGGTTTCCTTAAGCGACACACACCCGCTCTGGGCAAAGCACCCAAACGACTGCACAGCAGAGGAATATAAGGAATTCTACCGCAAGGTCTTCCAGGATTACCGGGAACCGCTCTTCTGGATCCATCTGAATATGGATTATCCGTTTAACCTGAAGGGCATCCTCTACTTCCCGAAGATCAACACCGAATACGATTCCATCGAAGGTACGATCAAGCTGTACAACAACCAGGTCTTCATTGCGGATAATATTAAAGAAGTCATCCCTGAATTTCTGATGCTCTTAAAGGGTGTCATTGACTGCCCGGATCTGCCGCTGAACGTTTCCAGAAGCGCGCTGCAGAATGACGGTTTTGTAAAGAAGATTTCAGATTATATTACCAAGAAAGTCGCGGACAAGCTGACCGGTATGTGCAAGACCGACCGCGAATCTTATGAAAAATACTGGGACGACATCAGCCCGTTCATCAAGTACGGCTGCATCAAGGACAATAAGTTCAGCGAAAAGATGAACGACTACATCCTCTACAAAGATATTGACGGAAAATACCAGTCACTGGAAGATCTTCTGAAAGCAGAGGAAGAAAAGAAAGCAACGCAGAGTGCGGAGGATGTCGTAGAAGAAGGAACGGTCGAATCCGCGGAAGGTGAGGTTGTGGAAGATTCCGATGCCACATCTGAGAGTACGGATGCTGCGGAGAATACAGAAGCTGCCGCAGACGAAGTCATTGAGGAAGCTACCGCCGCAGACGCAGATACTGCAAAAACAGAAAACGCGGATGCCGATGATGTCGTAGAAGATGTGGACGCCGACGTCGATGGCGAAGAAGAAAAAGAGCCGGAAAAGACGACCATCTACTACGTAACGGATGAAGTACAGCAGAGCCAGTACATCAATATGTTCCGCGAGTCCGGCATGAACGCGGTTATCCTGAAGCACAACATTGATACGCCGTTCATCTCCCATGTGGAGCAGCTCAATGAAAAAGTGAAATTCCAGCGCATCGACGCGGACGTTACCGACAGTGTAAAAGAAGATGCTGACGAGGAATCCCTCAAAGAGATAACGGATACGCTGACCGAAGTATTCCGCAAAGCGCTGAACAAAGAAAAACTCGACGTCAAGGTAGAAAAGCTGAAGAACGAAAACATTTCCTCCATGATCACACTCTCTGAAGAGAGCCGCCGGATGCAGGAAATGATGAAAATGTACAATATGTACGGCATGGATCCGTCCATGTTCGGAGGAGACGAAACTCTCGTGCTGAATGCGAACAACAAGCTGGTGCAGTACATCGTCGATCACAAAGACTCCGACAAGGTGCCGATGATCTGCGAACAGCTCTATGATCTGGCCATGATCGCACACAAACCGCTGCAGCCGGATGAAATGACAAAGTTCATCTCCAGAAGCAATGAGATTCTGATGCTGCTGGCGCAGTAATGGATCATCAAGCTTGCCGCACATTATAATCTCAGAAAGTAAATTGTTACACTGCCACTGCACTGTGTGCGAAGCTTTTATCTGCACACAGTGCAGTGGTATTTTCTATGTCTGCTCCGGTGCCGCCAGCACAAACCAGCGCCCAAAGCGCCCTCCAAATGTTTGCTCCAGCCTCTCGAAAAACAAATGCTTTTCCATCCCATTAATCACGACTGTATAACAGTCCCCATGCAGCCCATAAAGAGAGGTTGCCGGGCGGAAATCCCGTACCTGATCAATCGTGAATGTCCGGCCATCGCTCCACGTAATCTTACATGGCTGCATATAACCGGTCGAATCAAAGTCAGAATTCACCTTCACATATACGCGCTCCATACACGGTCTGACAGGACTGTCCATACGTTCACCTCCTCTTACTATTCGTTTCGGTGGTGCAGCGGATATCCACTGGATCTCTGGCGCTCCTCCGATTAGCTACATTATAGTTTTCGAACATATGTTTGTCAATTGGAAATTACGTCCTTTTCTTGACAAATACTTCGAAAACAAGTATGCTGATTGCGCTCCTTTCTGTTTGCGGTTTTTGCCGGACAAAGGAGCATAATAAAGGAGTGTTTCTCATGACAGATAAAACAAAATCATTCGGCATCTCCGGCAGCACGCTGAAGCTGATTGCTATCATTACCATGTTCATCGATCACACCGGTGCGACCGTGATTCGCTCGCTCACCTCGCTTTCTGCCTCCGCATCGAATACGGCTTTGCGGAGTGCCTGGATTCGCGGTTATAATCTTTCCCGCGACATTGGGCGTCTGGCGTTTCCGATTTTCTGTTTTCTGCTGGTAGAAGGATTTGTGCATACAAGAAACCCTCGCAAATATGCGGGACGGCTCTTTGTGTTCGCCCTGATCTCGGAGATTCCGTTTGACATCGCGCTGAAGGGCAGCTGGTTCTATCCGGACAAGCAGAATGTCTATTTCACTCTGCTGATCGGGCTGCTCGTACTGATGGGGATCCGCTGGATTACAGATGACGGCAAACGGCCGATCCTGCTTTCGGTTCTTCCGATCGCGCTCGGCATGTTCGTAGCTTTGAAGCTTGACACGGACTATAATTATAAGGGAGTTTTCCTGATCGCGGTACTGTACCTGACCCGTCAGGTGAGATTGTATCAGTGCATTGGCGGCGCGGCAGCCATTGCCTGGGAGCTTCCCGCTCCGCTCGCATTCATACCGGTCTGGTTTTACAATGGGAAACGCGGAATTTCGCTCAAATACTTTTTCTACTGGTTTTACCCGGTGCATCTGATGCTGCTGTATGTCATCAATACCTGGGGAGTGCCGCTGCTTGGACAGGTACTTTTTACGTAGAGGTGTCTTCTATGGACAGACTCATGGCATACTTATACACCCAAGAAACAGTTCCTTAAAAAGGCTTTTGCATATAATCGTGCATGGAAGATACCTGTTCTGAACCATCAAAAGGAGACTACATATGAATAAGAAAGAAGTCGCTGAACTAAAACGTCTGTTTCACCCTGACCGCACGCCGATCACGCGGGTGTGCGGCTGCTATGTGGACGCAGAAAAGAACAAAAAAGCAAAGCTGAAAGAAGCCTTTCTCTCCCTGCCGGAGGAAGAAATGTTCAAATATTTTGACATTTTCAAAAAAACGCTCTCCGGCTCGATTGGACGAAATCTGCTGGATATGGAATTTCCGCTGGAGCAGGAGGCAGGCGGAGGCGCGCAGGAATATCTGATGAAGCTCCGCGCCAGCCAGCTAAAAGACGATGACCTGCTCGACGCGTTCTACGATAAAGTGATCGAGACCTTTTTGTATCCGGAGAATTATTATATTGTCCTGATCCACTGCGCCTATGATATCCCCAAAAGGGGGACGGATGGAATCGAGCAGATTGACGCCTCGGAGTATGTTTATGAATTTCTGCTCTGCTCCATCTGCCCGGTCAATCTGTCAAAGCCGGGGTTGTGCTATCATGAAGATACCAATACGATCAGCGAGCGCATCCGCGACTGGTTTGTGGAGCCGCCAGTTACCGGCTTTCTGTTCCCGGCCTTCACGGAACGCAACACCGACATTCACAGCCTGCTCTATTACTCGAAAAATCCCGACGAGCTGAACGCAGGCTTCGCGCGGGAGCTGCTCGGCTGTGAGCTGCCGCTTTCCGCAGGCTCACAGAAGGATACCTTCAACACACTGGTTGCAGATACACTGAACGATTCCTGCACCTACGAGACGGTGAAAAACATCCATGCTTCGCTCAACGAGCTGCTGGAAGAACATAAAGATGATCCCAACCCGGTGCTGCTTGACAAAGGCGATGTCAAACGTCTTCTTGCCCAGAGCGGCGCAGATGATGAGACACTCGAACATTTTGACGAAGAATTTGAGCAGGCGTCCGGCAGCACACAGACCGAGCTTTATGTGACAAATGTCGCCAGCACAAGAAAATTCGAGATCAAGACACCCAACATTGTTATTTCCGTAAAACCCGAATGCGCGGATCTGATCGAGACACAGGTGATCGATGGACGGCTGTGCTTTGTGATACCGATGGACGATTCCGTGGAAGTAAACGGGATTCCGGTAAAAACCGGTATCTCTGTAGCTGATGAACCGTAAGTAGGCAGCTTTACGCTTTCCTGCCATCATCACAGCAAACAGGAAATCCTTCCCTGAAATGGGCACGAATCAGGCGCCTTAAAGCACAGGAATAATACAATTAAAAAGGAGACCTCACATGAATTCCTACACACTTGACTGGAAAGAATACAGTTCCCTTGCGCGGCAGACGGTCGCGGAGGGCTGCGTACTTCTGCGCAATGAAAATGACTCTCTCCCACTCGCAGCAGGCGATACCGTTGCGGTTTTTGGCCGGATTCAGCTGGATTATTATAAAAGCGGCACCGGTTCGGGCGGCATGGTGAACGTACCCTACGTTCGCTCGATTCTGGACGGCCTGCGCGAATATGAAGAAAAGAACATCCGAATCTACGAACCACTGCTCGCGGCCTACCAGACCTGGACCAAAGAACACCCGTTTGACAAAGGAAATGGATGGGGACAGGAGCCATGGTGCCAGGAAGAAATGCCGCTTACTGACGAAATTGTACAGGATGCCGCCGCCCACGCAAGCGCGGCTGTGATTGTAATCGGCCGCACGGCCGGCGAGGATCGGGATAATTCCGCGCAGAAAGGCAGCTATTACCTCTCTGATCCGGAAATGGATCTGCTGCGAAAGGTCTGCGCCGCATTTTCGCGCTCCGCGGTCGTTCTGAATACAGGAAATATCATTTCTATGAATTGGGTCGAGGAAATCCGCCCCGGCGCGGTTCTCTATGCGTGGCAGGGCGGCATGGAAGGCGGCTGCGGCGTTGCAGACGTCCTTTGCGGTACCGTTTCTCCGAGCGGAAAGCTCGCTGACACGATCGCAAAGGAGCTGGACGATTATCCTTCCACACGGAATTTCGGTTCAAAGACAACCAACTATTATCAGGAGGACATTTACGTCGGCTATCGCTACTTCGAGACCTTCGCGCCAGAAGCGGTGATGTATCCGTTTGGATTCGGGCTTTCCTATACAACGTTTCAGACAGAAAGCTCCGTCCATATCCATTGGGACACGCCGGAAGGCATATTTTCCACTGATTCGGAAGCGGAAAATTCCGTCCCCGAACACACAGGAAAACTTACTGCATCGGCGCCTGAGCAGGACGCACATCTGACCGTAACTTCCACGGTTAAGAATACCGGTTCCCGTCCCGGCAAGGAGGTCGTGCAGGTCTATTGCTGCCCTCCGCAGGGAAAACTCGGCAAACCTCTGCGCAATCTCTGTGCATTTGAAAAAACAAAAGAACTCGCTCCCGGCGAATCAGAAACACTCACAATGGAAATCCCGTTTTCTGAGCTCGCATCCTTTGATGACAGCGGCGCGGCCGGACACCGGAATTGCTTTGTGCTGGAAGAAGGCACCTATTTTATCTATGCAGGTACCGATGTCCGGAGCGCCGCAATTGCCGGAAGCTTCACGCTGCCAGAGACAGTCGTGACGAAGCAATGCCAGGAGGCGCTTGCGCCGGTGGAAGCATTCACGCGTTTCCGGCCAGCCTCCCTAAATATCTCCGCGAATGATTCAAAAAATTGTACGACGATCTCCCTTTCTTACGAATCTGTGCCGCTGCGCACTGTTTCCCCTGCCGCGCGGCGGCTTGAGAATCTGCCGGACTGCCTGCCATACACGGGAGACAAAGGCTTTCGCCTTGTTGATGTCATGGATGGGAATGTGACAATGGAAACCTTCCTCGCACAGCTTTCCGATGAAGTTCTGATGGCGATGGCGCGCGGGGAGGGTATGTGCAGCCCGAAGGTGACGCCGGGTACCGCCGCGGCCTTTGGTGGCGTGACAGATTCACTAAAGAACTTCGGCATCCCGGTCGCCTGCTGCTCAGACGGTCCCTCCGGTATCCGCATGGACTGCGGCACCAGTGCTTTTAGCCTTCCGAACGGTACGCTGCTTGCCTGCACCTTCGCTCCCGCGCTGGTCACAGAGCTGTTTGCCATGGAGGGACTGGAACTGTATGCCAACAAAATCGACTCCCTGCTCGGTCCCGGCATCAACATTCACCGCAGCCCTCTGAATGGCCGCAATTTTGAATACCATTCCGAGGATCCGTATCTGACGGGACGCATGGCACAGGCGCAGGTCACAGGCATGGATCGCTACGCGGTCAGTGGCACGATGAAGCATTTCTGCGCAAACAATCAGGAATATTGCCGCCACCAGGCCAACGGCGTCATTTCCGCGCGTGCGCTGCGCGAAATCTACCTGAAGCCGTTCGAGATGGGCGTGCGCTGCGGGCACACGCGAACCATCATGACCACCTACGGACCGGTAAATGGCATCTGGACCGGCAGCAGCTATGACCTGAACACCTCGATTTTGCGCGAAGAATGGGGATATCAGGGCATGGTAATGACTGACTGGTGGACAAAAGTCAACGACGAGGGCTGCCCGCCCACCCGGGACAATCTCGCTGCCATGGTGCGCGCGCAGAACGACGTTTACATGGTGACTCAGGACGCACTCACCTTCCAGGATACGCAGCCGCAGGCCTTAAAAGATGGCACCCTGATCCGCGCGGAGCTTGTACGAAACGCCGCAAATATCTGCCGCTTCCTGATCGCCTCCCCCGCCATGCAGCGGCTGCTCGGCACCTACCAGGAGGTTCGGCAGGTCAATCTGCCGGATGGCCTGAATCTTTTAGACGAGCAGGAAATGGAATATTATCCGATTGAGAACGACACAACCATCCCGCTGAACGGCCGTCTGCCCGAAGCAGGCAGCTCCTTTATGATTGCGGCAGACTTTTTGCGGGAAGGCGAATACCGCTTCTCCCTGACCGCCGCATCCCACGGCAGTGAGCTGGCGCAGATGTCCGCGACCTTAAGTCTGGACAATACAGTTCTGAATGTTTATACCTGGCACGGAGAATCAGAAAAATCGGAGCTTTCCCGTGAAAAAGAAGTGCGTGGGAAAATGCATTATCTGAAATTTTACTTTTCTCAGAGCGGCCTTGAACTGGATTCTCTGCGCATCCAGCTGCTGCGGGAAATTGACAAGCCATTCTTTTAAAGCAGAATTCTGCTGACCTGAATCGAGCAGGGCGTCGCCCGCCGGGACTCCCTGCTTAACTGTGGCGACCGCGCAAAGTGTAAGCGAAAAGCTGTTTGCGCGGCCATTTACATTCAACCGGCCAGCGGTAACACTCTGCCATCTTACCGAGGACAAAAATTACAATTATTGCACCGCTGCTTCGGCAAATTCGGCAGTAACCAGTTCTTCGTACAGCACACGCTCTTCGAGTTCGTCGGCGCTCTCAAGAATATCCTGCAAAAGCTCAAAGCTTTCCTCCTCAAAAATCAGATCCTCTTTCCAGGTATCCTGCTCGTAATAACGCTTCACGATCGTCGCAATCGTCTCCTCGTCGTTCTCCGGAAATTGCGGCGCAATAACAGCAGCGATCTCTTCCGGCGTATGAGAATTCACATAATCCATGCCCTTTTGCAGGGCATTCGTAAAGGCCTGAATAATCTCGGGATGCTCCTCAAGATAACTTTCTTTCGCGCAGTAGGCCGTGTAAGGTACATATCCGGACGCCGTTCCGAGTGACTCCACCACATAACCGACGCCCTCCTGCTCCAGCGCAGTCGCGCTCGGCTCAAACTCAATCGTATAGTCGCCCTGACCGCCGGAAAACGCCGCCGCGGTAGAACCAAAATCAATGGACTGATTAATATTTACTTCCGAAGGATCAATCCCATTCTCTTTCAGAATATACTCAAATACCATTTCCGGCATACCACCCGTCGTACTTATCAAAATGTAAATATCTGTCCGATAGCTGTTCTGCAGTCATATCCGCGGGCAAACCGGGTACATACCTGTTGATAAGCGCTGCAATTTCTTCCTTTGGTTTCACAATTTTGTATGGTTTCAGCGAATTATCCGTATCCTCCAGAATACTAAACTCCTTCATCAGCTCAATATAAGGCAGGATGCTTTTTTTTGATTTCGCAAAGCCCAGCTCCGTAATGTGCGCAGATAAATATTTCGCGGATGTGTAGCCACGCTCATCTTCACTGATCAGCTTCATCACAATGGCAATGATGGTATTTTCCCGGCGGTTCATTTCGTCAGCAGGACTGTATTGGATCAGATTGGATAAACCATATTTTAATGTGATCTCCGGCATCCCGTTCTCATCCACTTCAATGCGTTCAATCAGCAATTCAATGTCCCTGCGGTCCAGAGTTCCTCCGGCAATAATCTTATCCACCACATCCAAAGCATTCTTGAGCTTATCTTTCACATCCGGCGTCTCCAGCTTTGTCTCATCCAGCTCTTTCAGCTGCATTTCAAGGCCATGAATCTGGGCAAACAAATCCTTCTGCATGGAATCATATGCCTCATTTACCAGATCCTCATTTCCTGCCGCCGCTGCCAGATCCTTTACTTTCTGTGAAAAAAGCACCTTTAGCTGACTTTTTCGTTCATTGATTGCTGCGTTCAGTTCCTGACGCTTTTCCTCCAGAGATTTTTTCTCTGCTTCAAAATCCTTCATATCATAGGTAGTAATCACCTCGCATAACGCGTTCCGGCACATTTTGATATAAGTCAGAACATCATCCATCAGGTCTTCTTCCTCTATTAGATGCGCTTTTGCACAGTATTGCCTGCCTTTCGTATTATAGGTAGTGCAGATATAATATTTGCGCTCCCGGCTGGACGTCTGGCGTTTGATCGGCGTGAGGCGGCTGCCGCAGTCCTTGCAAAACAGACAGCTTCCAAATGGATTGTGAATTTCCGACCCCAGCCACTGGCCGCGGCTGCCCCGATAGTTCGTCCGATTACGCTTTTCCTTCAGCTCCTGTACCAGATCAAACGTCGCCTTATCAATGATAGCCGGATGATGGTTCTCAAAAACGATTTGTTCTTCCTTCGGAACGCGCTTATCTTTTCCATGAACCGTTTTTCTCACCCTTTTTTTCAGGCGGAAGGTTCCAATATAAAAATCGCTGTCCAGAATTTCCTTGACCATGCCGTCAGACCATTTGGAAGCAACGGTTCGCTTCGACAGGCGGCCTTCCTCAAGCTCGCGCTCTCTTTGTATCATAGATGGCGTCGGTTTTCCATGTTCCGTCAGATACAGTGAAATCTTACGATAACCGGAACCGGAAAGATAAAGATCATAAATCTCCTTCACTACATCCGCTTCCTTTGGAACAATCTCCAGAATCGTCTTATCATTCGCATTCCGCCGGTAGCCAAAAGGCGGCCGCGTGATCAAAGTTCCTTCTTTTTGTCTGGCGTCAATGGCGCGTTTGATTTTCCTGCTGGTATCCTTTACATATCGCTCGTTGAACCATGTCTTGATACCAATGGTGTCATCACTGGAGTCCATGGAATCATAATTATCATCAATGACGATCAGATGTTTCCCGCGCTCCTGAAATTCATCCAGCAGCAGCAGAACCTTTGCATTATGTCTGCCAAGGCGGGAAAAATCTTTCACATAGACAGTATCAATATCCTTGTCCAGATCCTCCATGAGCTGCTGGAAGCCCGGCCGGTCAAAAACGTAACCGGAAATACCATCATCTTCATACCAGCGGTCAATCGCTTCTCCCTGTTCGGCAGCGTATTGATTGATGATTAATTTCTGGTTCTCTATAGAAACGTAATTTTTATGATCGTCATCTCTGGAT
>JAJPXX010000219.1 GCA_021205225.1 Lachnospiraceae bacterium | reverse complement strand
GTCAATACCCCCCGTATGGACAACAGCATATGGGGCATTTGCCCTCGCGGCATCTGTACCTCATTTCGGTCGATGCCTTGCGGGAATACCAGCACGTTTGTAGTAGTTCACAGCAGATTCAATATGCGTGCTGCTATAAATTTATGCACACAACAATTTAATAAGGAAAGGAGGCGTTTGTACTTAATGAAGAGAAGGGTGCCGCTAGCGGCCTTTCTGTGCATCACAGCCGGGTTGATCTTTCAAAATGCACAGGGAAGCTTAGTTTTAGCGGCAGAAAGTGAGACGGTTTCAGAGCTGGATGGGGAGACAGCTACAGAGACTGCCACTGATGAGGTACTTACCGAAGCTTTTGAAGCAGAAACGGAGACTGAGACTGAAACAGAAGCAGAATCCGCGGATGAAACAGAAGCAGAAACAGAATTAGAAACAGAAGAGGAAACGGCTGATGAGGTGGGAACAGAAGCCGAATCCGAGTCAGAAATGAATGAATCTGTCGTGGGCGAATTGATCTTTGCTCAGTGTGAATCCTACATCAACATCCGCGATGAGGCCAGCACCGACGGCACGATTGTCGCCAAGATCTATAACAATGGATCCGCTACCGTTCTTTCCGTAGACGGAGAATGGTACGAAATCACCTCCGGCAACGCGCACGGATACGTGAAAGCGGAATATTTCGCCACCGGCGAAGAAGCCGCTGCCATTGCCGAAAAAACGGCATACAACGTGGCTACCGTAAAGGTAGCGTATCTGAACATCCGCTCGGAAGCTTCAACAGACAGCCGCCTGGTTGATGTCGCAAAGGAGAATGACCAGATCGAAGTAGTTCTTTATGGAGAGGACTGGATGAAGGTAGCGCTCGGCAATAACGTTTATGGTTACATCAAGGCGGATTATGTCGATTACGCTACATACTACCCGGTCGCTGAGACACTCGAAGAGGAAAGAGCCCGCCTGATCGCGGCTGGTCTCCTTTCTGAGACAGCAGAAACGGCACAGACGGAGACCGCGGAGACAGAAACAGAAGAAGAGCAGACCGAAGCGGCACAGGAAACGCAGACGGAAGCACTTCCGGAGGAAACATCTGCGGAGACTTCTTTGGAGACAGAAACAGAACAAACCGATCTGCCTGCACAGACTGCCTATATAGAGGCAGAAGCATCACAGACCGAAACTGCGCACGCTGAACCCCCGGTACACGCCGAACCTCCGCACGCTGAACCTCCGCAGACAGAAACTGCAGCTCAGACTGAGACTCCGCAGACAGAAACTGCGGTGCAGACCGAGGCTCCGCAGACGGAAACTGTAGTACAGACCGAGGCTCCGCAGACAGAAACCGCGGCGCAGACTGAGGCTCCGCAGACAGAAACCACGGCACAGACAGAAACCACGGCACAGACGGAAACAGAAACAGAGAGCTACAGCTCATCCAGTTCTTCTGCCAGCACGGGTGAATCCATTGCGAACTATGCGCTCCAATTTGTCGGTTACCCGTACGTATACGGCGGGACAAGCCTGACGGGCGGCGCTGACTGCTCTGGTTTTGTACAGTCCGTGTTTGCGAATTTCGGAATCTATCTGTCACGCACAGCTGCTGCACAGGCCACGAACGGTACGGTGATCAGCTTAAGTGAGCTGCAGGCGGGTGATCTGCTCTTCTACAGTTCTTCAGGGGACGGAAGCATTGACCATGTTGCCATTTACACCGGCAGCGGCTGTATCGTCCATGCGGCAAATTCGACGCGCGGAATCTGTACCGACAGTGCCTATTACGCTACACCGGTATGCGCTGTACGCTGCTATTAAATATTACGATTGCTAATGGATAGTAAGAGGGAGATTTCCCCGATTTATGTGAGTATATGAAGAAACACCCGGCAGACAAATCACCGTCTGCCGGGTGTTTTTTATGCGCACAGGCGGGTGTGGAAATTTGTGGCTTGCGCCACACCCGCCTGGCGCAGCGGATAGGGGGTGAGAACACCCCTATCCGATTACGCTTAAAAATCTGCATCGATCGCTTTCAGATACCGCGCAAGCGCATCCTGCCATACCGGCAGAGGCTCAAACCCATTCGCGCGCAGCTTGCTCTTATCAAGGCGGGAATTGTACGGCCGCTTTGCTTTAGACTCTCCATACTCCGCTGTCGTCACCGGAAGCACCTGCAAATGGGAAGCATCATATTCCTCTCTTCCAAGCGCCGCTGCCTGACGGAAGATCTCCACGGCAAACTCATACCAGCTGATATAACCGCCCTCATTCGTCGCGTGATAATAGCCGTACTTTTCCGTCTCTATCATATCTGCAAGAAGACGCGCCAGATCATCCGTGTAGGTCGGCGTGCCGATCTGGTCGTCCACCACGCGGAGGGTATCGTGATTCTTCCCGATATTCAGCATGGTACGGATAAAGTTCTTCCCATTCACACCAAATACCCATGCAATGCGCACGATAAAATAACGCTCCAATGTGCCTGACACTGCCAGTTCACCCTCCAGCTTTGTCTGACCATACACATTCAGAGGCTTGTAATCCTTACAATCCGGATCCCAGGGCGTCTCACCCATACCGTCAAACACATAATCCGTGGAGATATATAGCATTTTTGCGTCCAGCACTTTACACGTGTTCGCAATATTCTGCGTACCGCCCGCATTGACCGCGCGCACCTTCGCCACCTTGTCATCGTCCTCTGCCAGATCCACTGCCGTCCACGCGGCGCAATGAATCACCGCGTCCGGCTTTATTTCCGAAAGAATCCTGGTCACTGCCTCTCCATCCGTGATGTCCATCTGTACATATGGCATCCTGGTCACTGCCGTGCCATCCGCGATCCCGCTGTACGTGGGCGCAACGTCTGAGCCGATCCCTTCCTGTCCGCGCGCAGCCAGCTCATTCATCACATCATGGCCTAACTGCCCGCCAACGCCTGTCACTAAAATTCTCATAATTCTCCTCCGATCCATTGATCCATTATCTTTCCCAAAATTCCAATAAAACCTGTCCTTTACATGATTTCGCAGTCATTCTCTGAAATCAGATTTTTCACCGGGCTGTATGCCTCTCCCGTTCAGTCGGCAACGCCCGTAACTGTGTCAAGTTTACCAGAGAAATCCCTCTGCGGCAAGACTTTTTTCAGCCGCCGGACTGATTCTTTTTCTCGATTGCTGTAAATACCTGCCTGGAAAAAGCAGAGATCGTATAAATAATCAGCCCCGGTCCAAGCACTATTGCAAAAAAGTAGGTAGTCGTATTGAACAGGAAAAAGAATATTTCCAGCAAAAGAACCACGGTCATCAGCATGGATCTTCCAAAATACTGGCGAAAAACAGCAAGGGAGTTTTTCATTGATTGGAGCAGAGTATTCTCGTAACGCGCAATCAATGGCCAGGAATAGATAATCGCGGTATAAGCGATCGCAATTAACAGCATTCCACAGATCAGAAATACGATTGGATTATCCTCCAGTACATCAAAGAGCTGGAAATCCATATAAATCGCGTACAGGGAAACCAGCGTGATCAGCGCCAGCGCCGTACCCTGTTTCCAGTTCTCCTTAAAGCCTTTCAGAAAACCTTTTGCGATATAGCCTTCCTCATCCTCAGCCAGCTTTAATGCGACAGAAAAAGCCGCGGCAGTCGAGGCTCCGATCGTCACAAGCGGCAGACTGAACAGAATCCACAGGAAATTCAGCTTGAGTATGCTGGCAAATTTGCAGACAAAACGATACAGCGGACTGTCTGTACTGAAAAATTTCATTTCATTATTCCTCTCTGTGTAAAATCAGCGTTTCAGATTTATATAAGCTGCAAAAACGAAAGGGAGAGACTGTAAAGACAGCCCCACCCCTCGCTGTGATATTTCATGTATATCCGTCCGCAGCCAAAAAACATAATCTATATTTTTTGAAGCTGCAAAGCCAGAACGTTTTTACATTCAGATTCCTTACGTAAAAAGCGAAATCACTCTCCTGCCAGAGCTCTTTCCTCAGCCTCATGACGGATGATCGCCTCGTTCTCCTGGAATTCGATGCAATCGTCAAAGCCATAATCATATGCGTCAGTCGTCATCTGTGCTACGATCTCATCAAACGCTTCATCGGAATCCGCGTAGATCGCGTTCCAGGAACCATTCTTGATACAGTTTGTCACTTGGCTCCAGGTCGTCTGCAGTTCATCCGACTTGGTACTGGTGGAGTAATCAGTACCCGGAGAAAGCATATAGTTGCTCGTCTTTACATACTCATCAAATGTCGTGCAGCCGGTCCACTCTCTCCAGTCCGCCTCTACCTGAGTCGAAGCCTCGGTCTGCTGGCTCGCCCACTTCTGATAATTGTAGGTCTCGCCAACCGGAGAATCCAGATTCACGGTATCCAGCGCCCAGGTCGTATTGTTCATCTTAAAGGAACCATCGTCAAATGTGCCTGAGTAGCCGTCGCTCATCTCTGTATTGACGTCCGCCTTGCAGGAAGCACCAAGCTCTGTCAGATAAAGATAACCTTCCTCATCATAATACCAGCACACATCCTGCGGGCCATATTCGAAGGTCAGACGGCCTTCCGGTGTAGACAGCCAGTTCAGGATCGCCATGCAAAGCTCCGGATATTCGGTGTTCTCACCAATAGACCAGATACGATTGCCGCCGTAAATGGTCTGGCCATAAATGATCGGTCTTGCCTCATTCGGTACGCGCGGATACAGAGCGCCGCCCATTGAACCATCTTCCTTATCCGCCATATGTGCATCTGTATTGTACATACTCTCACCAAGGAAGTTGAAAATATTGAAGAACGCGCCGCCGTTCTGATAGTCCTCGCAAGCATTGTCATAGGTCTGCGTCATGGAATCCGGATTCAGAAGGCCGTTCTGATACAGCTTGTTGTAGAAGCGCAGCGTGGTAAGATACGGGCCATCCTCTTCGAGCGCATTGTGGTATGTACCGGTCTCCGGATCATACAGGCCAATACCGAACTCATCGTATCCGTAATAAGCGGTCGCCAGAGACTTCACATACATTACCATATCGCCATCCCAGTCCGGGAAAATCGACATCGCGTAGGTTGCATTTCCATTGTCGTCCGTCGGGCAAAGCTCTTTCATCTGGATCAGAACCTCCAGAAGATCATCCAGGTTGTTGATTTCCGGATAGCCGAGCTGTGCATACAGATCCCAGCGGAGATCCCAGGTGTACATCGCATCCTGCGTATCATCCGCGTCCACTGCTACATTAAAGCCGTAACCATAAATTGTGCCGCCGGAGAGGTTGCGGTTCTTCTCAAGAGCCGGCTCCATATGCTCCAGAATATACGGGCCATACTCACTTAAGAGATCCTCATCCTCCCAGTCAAAGAGAAGTCCCTGGTTTACTGCTTCAATATACTCATCGCCGTCTGAACCCCAGATCACGATATCGCCAAGATCGCCGGACTCCATGCGGCTCTCATATACGCCGTCCTGATCGTCAATAATGTTCAGTTTTACATTGAACTTCTCCAGCATGATCTGACCGAACCAGCCAATCTGCTCTCCAGAGTAGTTTGCCAGCTGATCATATACATTCAGGGTAACTGTTGAATCCGGAATCACGTCCGCCGGAATATCATCAGATGCAAACGCGGTAACGCCGCCCCCGATAAAGCTCGACAGGGCAACGCCCATCACGCCTGCCGCAGAGCCCTTCAGGAAGTCTCTTCTGGATATTGTTTTCATCATGTTTCTATCCTCCGTTTCCAATAAAGAATAATGGTTTCACAGCCGTATATTTTTTCAGACCAGCTGCGTTTTCTATACACAAACTGCCATACTGCGGCAGCATATGCCAAGCATATTATAGTAAATGACGTTAGTCGTTTTACAGAATTCCGTCAGCCCTTCACAGCCCCCAGCATAATACCGCCCTCAAAATACCGCTGCAGGAACGGATATACCAGAAGAATCGGCAGCACCGTCACCATTGATATGGTGTACTTAACCACCTTTCCTGAAAGAAGCGACTGCAGCGCATTCTCTGCCGAACTGCCGCCGGACTGCATCAGCGCACTCAGATTCGAGGTACTGTTCAGGTATACATACAATCTGTGCTGCAGCGTATACAGCTGCGGAGAAGACTGCATATAAAGAATGGAGTCCATGAAGGAGTTCCAGTGTCCAACCGCGCCAAAAATAGTGATCGTCGCCAGGATCGGCGTACACAAAGGCCAGATAATCTGCCGGAATACCTTGAACGGACCAGCGCCGTCAATTTCCGCACTTTCCTCCAGTTCCCGCGGAATGGATTCTATGTAGGTCTTCACCAGAATGATGTTGTACGGGGCGACAATGCCCGGAATAATATACACCCAGAAGGTATTCGTCAGACCCAGCATCTGCATATTCAGGAACGTAGGAATAATACCTGCGTTAAAATACATGGTTACCACAATCAGCCGATACCATAAGCGTCTGTGCCAGAGTTCCTGTTTTGTCACCAGATAACCGACCAGTGCGGACGCCATCACCATAAGCGCCGTACCAAGAACCGTGCGGGCAATCGTTACCATGAACGCCTGTCCCAGGTCGTTGATCGAAAGCAGCGAAATATAGTTACTGAACTGTATCCCTCTCGGATAAAAGTTAATCAGCCCTTTCGACACCAGATCATTATCGCTGATCGTATTGATAAACAAATAGTAGAACGGAAAAATACACAAAAACGTAAACACCCCAAAAATCGCGTAATTAATCACATTGAATACAACATCGCCCGGCGTCGTACGATAAATGCTTTTGTGGGTCTTCGCGTACTTCTTTTCGGCTTTCGCGTCGATTTTTTCCTGTGCTGTCTTCGCCATATCGCACCTCCAAAAAATTTATTACTCGTGCTAAACTGGTTTCCTAGATAATACTCTCGCCGCGCACCAGCTTCGAGAAGCCGTTCGCGCCGAACAAGAGAATAACACTGATAATGGACTTCAGCATACCAATCACCGTACTCAGTGGAATGGAGCCGTCCTGAATACCCAGCTTATACACATACAAATCCAGAACCATGACGGAATTGGAGTTCACGGCGTTTTCAAATACGAGGTACTGATCCATGCCGTTTGTCAGGATGTTCGCAATCGACATCAGAAGCAAAACAAAGAAGGTCGGCATCAGTCCGGGAACAGTGATATGCCACATGCGCTGGAAACGTCCGGCGCCATCCACTCTCGCGGACTCATACAGCTGCTGGTCGATGCCAGAAATCGCGGCTATGTAAATAATCGCGCTCCAGCCGATTCCCTTCCAGGTACCCCAGCCCCACATCTGAAGCCAGGTGTGGGAGTTATTCATCAGCAGGTTCTTGCCGGACTCCCAGATCCCCAAGTTCACCATAATACTGCTGACAAAACCGTCGGTAGAAAAAATACACACCGCAATCGCGTACACCAGAACCCAGCTGATGAAGTTCGGGATCGTCGTACATGTCTGCACAAAGCGGCGGAATTTGCTGCTCTTCATCTCACTTAAAAAAATCGCGAACGCCATCGGCAGCCAGCTCGTAATAATGCCCAGGCCGCTCATGGCCAGAGTATTCTTCATTACATTAATGACATCCCGCACCGTCGCGGCGTTTTTGAACAGCTGTGTAAACCATTTCAGGCCGACAAACTTGTCCCATGAAAGCGACTGGCCTGCCTTATAATCAAAAAACGCATAACGCCAGCCCCACAGAGGCAGGTAGCTGAACAGAACGCAGAGCACGATAAACGGCAGCAGCATCAGAAACAAAGAAAATTTCGTCTCCATATGGAATTTATCTTCCGATGGATATTTTGAAAGAAGGCCTGTCTGAGCCACATTCAGAACCAGAACAAGCACAAATACGACCAGAAGAATCCAGTAAGCGGTCGGAAACATCGGCTCAATCTTGTCCGGATTGCTCGTCTCGCATACGCGCAAATAAGCAACATAAATACCGGCCATGCCGGCAAGTTCCAGAACAGAACCGGCGATGCCGATCTTCGTGCCAAATTTTCTCATACGGGTATTGCCTAAAGACATGCATCCGTTCGCCCCATTTGCCACCACCCCGATAAGGATCACAAGCGCGGACGCATAAAGAATCTGAACATCCTGATAGGTCAGCCACTCCTTGCGGAACGCGCGTCCGAACTGACTGACCAGTGACGAGTAGGAGATCCCTACCGTGAACAGGGAAAGCTTTGAACTGATCATACCGCTGATCCGCGCCGGATTCAGCCCCGGCAGAAACAGGCAGGCAATCGAAAAAATCACACCTGCCCTGATCAGGTAGTACATCCAGTCCACTGTGGTCCTCTGGGCGCCTGAAACTCTCGCATCAACCGCTTTCTCCATAGTTTCCTCTCCTTTCATACTCCGCCGCGGCATATAAAGCATTCCGCAACCGCTTCTTTTGTGATCCGCCGCCGTTTTCTGTCTTTCCCGTGATTTGCAGATCAAACTTTTCCGCCAGTACAGACAGTCCGCGCAAAACAAATGTCC
>JAJPXX010000086.1:6601-8511 GCA_021205225.1 Lachnospiraceae bacterium | reverse complement strand
GTCTACGGCGGCGCTTCCAATGCCCATCGTGTGGCAGTTTTAGAGGAGGGCATGAAGTACCAGGCAATTTCCCTTCCTCCGGAGGACTCACAGTTTCTTGAGACACGCAAATTCAGCGTGGGGAGATATGCCGGATCTTCCGTGTGCCTCCCCATCTCGTGCAGAGCCTGGAACACGCTACCTTTTCGAATATAGAGCACCAGGGCATCGACTTTGTCCAGCATTCCATCACACCCTGGCTTGTGCGGTGGGAGCAGGCAATCATCAAGGACCTGCTTCTGGAAGAAGAGCAGGACGAGTATTTCCCGAAGTTTAACGTGGATGGGCTCTTGAGGGGCGACTATCAATCGAGGATGAACGGATATTCCATTGCGTTTTCCAACGGCTTCATGTCACCCAATGAGATACGCCGTTTGGAAAATATGAATCCGATTCCGGCAGAGGACGGCGGGGATGACTATTATTTGAACGGCAGCTATACAAAGCTGAAGGATGCCGGCTCTGCTTATGGGAAGTAAGTGATTATGTTGAGTAATAAAAAAGCACTGACCGAAATCAGTGCTTTTGGGGCTCTTATACCTTAAATTACTTAACATTATCTTTACGAAAAGACTTAAGCCATCTTGCCATGTCATACTCAATGCTATTTTCCGGAAGAGATTCATCGCGTTTTTCCGGCGGCTCACGGGGTTCTGGCATTGGTATTGCCGCCTTTTCTAGGGCTTCCCTTTTCATAGCTGTATCTGCCCTTGCATACCTTTCAGTAGTATTTATATCTGTATGTCCCAGAACATCGCGGATATAAACGATAGGATTTCCTGCTTGAAGCATGTGCATCGCTTTGCTGTGTCGCAGAGTATGTGGAGAAACTTTATCTGGAAATAACTGCTGGCTCTCTTCTTTTCCAGATGCCACATATTTATCGAGGATGTACTTAACTCCCGAACGAGTAAGTTGTTCTCCTCTGCGATTTGTGAAAACGTAACGTTCTGCATCATTCGGAAGACTAATTTCCCAGCGATTGATATATTCCTTCAGATAATTTACAGTCTGAGGAAGTAGTGGTACAATCCTTGTTTTGTTTCCCTTTCCGGTTATCCTTACGATTGGCGGAGCCTCGAAGCGAATATCTCTAAATTTAAGGTTAGTGATTTCACTTACTCTTGCCCCCGTATCGTAGGTAAGAGCTAACAATGTGAGGTCACGCAACCCATCTTTCGTAGATGAGTCAGGCTGTGACAGGAGACACTGCATAGCATCAGCTGAGAGATATGTCATTACTGGTTGCGGCGCTTTTTTTAATTTCACGGAATATACTTCCTCGGAAAGCTTTAGAAACACCGGATTTTCGGTAGCAAGCCATCTGCAAAAACTCCTGATGATGACAAATCTCTGGTTTCTGGACGAGAGACTCGCATTACGGCTTTTTTCAAGCCATTCGGCGAACTCCATTATCAGGTCTTTCGTGAGGAAAGACATGGGTAATCCCTCTGGGACAATACCCTTTTCCGTTTTTAGGAAAACTATTAGCAAAGAAAAGGTATCGCTATAGGACAAGATACTGTTTGTAGATAATCCACGTTGTCCCGGCAGATAGACTTCCAGATATTTATGAAGATAAAGAGCAAATGTTCCGGTATTAGAATTCTTCATTGGGTTTTACCTCCGGAAATATTTCAGAAAGCTCACTTTGCATACTATCTGTTATAGTTTGTAGGCGATCCTCAGTCAACCGTATATACCGCTCCGTTGAAGAGACATGTGCGTGTCCTAAATACGTTGACAGGATTGGCAATGTCACATACAGATCATTTCCAGCATCGCTCATACGATTCATGGATCTGACTGCAAAGGTATGACGAAAGTCATGGAGTCTGGGACCACGTTCTTTGCCCTCATAAGGTATACCA
>JAJPXX010000086.1:0-6591 GCA_021205225.1 Lachnospiraceae bacterium | reverse complement strand
CTAACCAATGATTTGAACATCATCGTCAACATATTATTTCATTATTTTAGCGATGTAATCTCCCATAGGAATTAGCCGCTCCATACCAGTTTTTGTATGCCTGAGCTTTATGACATTTTTATCAAAATCAATATCTGATGCTGTGATAGCAAGAGCTTCAGAAATACGAAGCCCACAGCTATATAGCAATCGGAATAACACCGGAATACACCTGTGCATGTTAGGATACCAATGATCCGGCTCAATATGATCCACAGTGTTCCATATAGCGTTCATTTCTTCCTCAGTAAAGATATGGGGAGTAAATGCTGTGGTTTTTGGTGCGCGTATCTCAGGGATTCGCAGAGCAGTGTAACCAAGCGAAAATAGGTATTTCCCGAATTCTTTCATAGTATGTGCCATATTAGCTTTGGTTTTTTGCGCTCTGTTTTCTGAAATGTTTAACCAATGGTAGGCTGCATCTTCGGGGATATATCCGTCTGGGTAAACCTCGTTGCAGTGGCGCGTGAAGTATTTTAAATATCTCTCTTCACTCCGATATTTGAGCCCAGTTGCGCGTTTATACTCCAGAAATTCATGTGATAAATCCTCCAGCTTTTCAGTCGGAATTGGTTTTAAAAGCAGTGCTTCAATCATAGGCGGGTACCTCTAATGAACAATCTCTAAGCTTTTCGATATCAATGCGTAAATAAGCAGATGTCGAATTTGAGTTAACGTGCCCAAGAATGTTCCCAATCACATTTATGGGTGTATCATTCTCTAACAGTCGGCTTGCCAAACTATGTCTGAACGAGTGTAGACCACGTTGCTTGCTTTCAGAAAGCTTGAATCCGCTGTTTTTATAGCACTTGTTGAAAATATGATAAACCATGCTATCGGTTATTGCCTGATATGGGAGCGTATGCTGCACAAAAAGTTCTTTTGCAGTGGTGTTAGGTCTGCCATTCATCCAGTAGTCAATTACCGCTTTCCCTATTTGCTCTGACAGTGGCAATGTTAATGGTTCGCCCGTTTTTTTCTGGACAATATTGATGCAGCTTTTATCCCAATCAAAATTTTCGATAGAAAGGTTCAAGATATCGCAGGTTCTAAGTCCAAGGTTAGCAGCAATTGCCATAAGTGCATAATCCCTTTTCCCAACAGGATTTGCCCGGTCAATGGAGTTTAGCATCTGCTCAATTTCCTCCTCGGTCCACACTTTTTCTATCTTTGCCTTTGCGTGATAGTGGATCTGAGGAAGGAACATGGCAATGTCATTCGGGATAAACTCATTCTCGTAAAAAAACTTAAGGCATAGTAATAGGGTTGATCTATTTGCTGATAAATACGCCTTAGAGTAAGCATACAGAGTTTTGGAATATCCATACAGATGCTCCGCTCCCATCTCCTTAGGAGAGACACCCTGCGAGTGCATATAGTCCACGAAGCGATGCAAATGCAGCTCTTTTTGCCTAAACGTTGCATCGCAGTATCCCAGCGACTTAATATAACTAAGGCACTGTCGGCACATGTCTTCATATTCTTCTGGCCATGTAGGGAATTCACAACGTCGTTCTTTTATTACATGACCATGAAGTTGATATTCGGTAAGAGCCCGCAAAGCTCTTACTTTATTGCGCATATAAGGACTTAGTTGAGTATTAGTAACAGCATCCTCACCGATAGACATGCCGTATTTTTCTAACATGTATTTTTCGGCGAGTTCCGAACTATAGTTTGATATGCCTTGACTAAGTGCAAAATTATATACACTGCGCCATGTTTTCATGCAGTTTGCCACGGTTGTATAAGTAAAGTTATTACTTTCCATATGAGCCCGTGCATTTTCAATCAATTGCAGGAATTCTGCATTGGTTGCTTTTTGATTCATGATGATTACCTCCTAACCGGAGACAATCATATAGATTTATGTTGAGAAATGTGTGGACATTCAGCAAATTTTCCTTGAATTATGCGTGAATTTCATGTGTTTTAAGAACGTTACTCAACATAATCACTTACTTCCCATAAGCAGAGTTATGCAAAGCAACACATAACTCTGCCTACGGTGTGAATACCGAAGGCACGCCTCCGAAGGAGGATGAGCCGGACGAGGATGAGGAGCAGGAAGAAACCGAGGAACAGCCGGAGGAGGAAGAATCCGAAGGTGACAGTGAGAAACAGCCGAGTGAGAACAGGCGAAATGAAAGGAGAAAAATCTCATGAAGAAGTTTTGGAACTGGGTCACGAATGACGCAGGGGAGAGAACCCTGCGGCTGGAAGGGGCCATTGATTCCGATGACACCTGGGGCGATGCCGTAACTCCGGCATGGTTCCGCAGTGAGCTGGAATCCGGGGAAGGTGACATAACGGTCTGGATCAACAGTCCGGGCGGCTCCGTGTTTGCAGCAGCTGAGATTTACACCATGCTCCGTGACTACAAGGGCAAGGTGACCGTCAAGATTGACGCGATTGCGGCATCGGCAGCATCCGTGGTGGCAATGTCCGGGGATACAGTTTTGATGTCCCCTGTGGCAATGCTCATGCTGCATGACCCGGCAACGGTCGCCATGGGCAACACCCGCGACATGCAGAAAGCCATCGAGACGCTCGATGCGGTGAAGGAATCCATTGTGAATGCTTACCACGCCAAGAGCGGACTTTCCCGGAACAAAATCTCCACGCTGATGTCCAACGAGACATGGCTGGATGCCAAGGAAGCCTTAAAGCTGGGCTTCTGTGACGAAATCCTCTTCACTGCGGAAGAAAAGCCGGAGGAAGAAGAGGAGGAGAAGCCGGACGGGGATGAGCCGGACAAGGATGCTCCTGACAAGGACGACCCGGATGAAGATGAGGATGATGATGACGAGAAGAAAGGCGTACACCTTTACTCCACTCGCATTATGAATCAGATGATTCTGAACCGTCTCGGTGTTACCGATGAGGCAAAGCCGAAACCTGCGGAGCCTCCGAAGGAGACGGAACCGCCCCAGCCGGTCATCGGCATGGACGGCACGACGGAGGACGGCAGTATGCCGTACCCCATTTTGGAGAAGCAGCTGGAGTTCCTTCGCTGAACCCCGGCTCTTTTTATACCCGTAAACCACACAATACAATAATTTTATGGAGGATTTGACTATGAGTAAGATTCTTGAACTGAGAAGCAAGAGGGCTGCCCTGTGGGAGCAGACGAAGAAGTTCCTGGAAGAGCATCGCGGCGAGAACGGCCTTGTGGCGAGCGATGCCGTGGAACAGTACAACAAGATGGCGGGAGAGGGGAAAGCCCTCGGCAACGAGATTTCCCGCCTGGAGGAGCAGGAGGCGTTCGAGGCGCAGCTGAAGGCTCCGACCACGACCCCTGTGACCGGCAAGCCGAAAGCTGATGTGAAGCCCACGTCCACCAAGGCGACCGCCACTCCGGAGTATTCCGAGGCTTTCTGGAATATGATCCGCCTGCGCGGTGACTACGGCGCGATCCAGAATGCGCTGTCCATCGGCGTGGACTCCGAGGGCGGCTATACCGTGCCGGATGAGTTCGTGCGCCCAGATAGGGCAATGCTTGCAGTAGCTTAAGGTACTACACCGCATATGTAGAGCGGTTGTCAGCCTGCCTAACCGATGACGGGAAACCGGACACGGGAACACAGCACGGCAGGAAAGCGGAGAACGCTGAAAGGATATTCAAGCGAGTAGTATCCGCAATGACAAGATGGTACGAGGATGAAGCTGGGTTTGCTATGCAAAGGTTAGTTCCTTTTTCGTGGGAGGTCGCGGAAATTATCCTGTAACCGCGGTCACGGTGCCAGCCGGGTATTGAATTCGTCCGGCTGTCTACAGCCGATTATACACAGTAGGTGTGTATATATTGTGAACGCCGTGAAACAATTGTGAGAACACAATAATAACCGAAATGCCATCCGACAACCATCATTCACCTACAAGCATTGTTAACTGGGGATTACCTAAACAGGAATGCCTTTATCGGCTATAGTCATAGGACTTGAATATCCTGCATGGTAACGGAGCTTCCGTAGTAGTCCGCGATAGCTAATTACTATTACATGGCGAAGGGAAGCAGTTTGTTAATTCCAAAGTGGAGAAGATGAAAGGGAGGAGAATCCTCATGAATCCAACATCTGAGATTTTGGAGCGTATCAATAAAAGTTCTGCGGAGCATCACGATGGAGTGTTTACAAGGCTCTATCGGTATCTGCTGAGAGAGGACATTTATTATGCCGCCTACCAGAAACTATACTCAAATTCGGGAGCACTAACACCCGGAAGCGATAACGACACTGCTGACGGATTCAGCAGGGAATATGTGCTGACTTTGATTGAAGAATTGAAAAATGGCACATACAAACCCAAGCCGGTCCGTAGGGAGTACATCCAGAAACAGAATGGGAAAATGCGTCCATTGGGCATACCATCGTTTCGGGACAAGCTGCTGCAAGAAGCAGTGAGGATGATTCTGGAAGCAATCTATGAACCAGTGTTCTATGACCAGTCGCATGGTTTTAGACCGAACAGGAGCTGTCATACAGCCCTGGAGCAGATTAAGACTAATTTCCGCTCGGTCAAATGGTTTATAGAGGGCGACATCAAAGGTTGTTTCGACAATATCGACCATAAAGTGTTGATTCAGACACTGGAGGTCAAAATTAAAGACAGCAAATTTATCAACATTATCAGAGCCTTCCTGAAAGCCGGATACATTGAGGACTTTCAATATCACACCACGATATCAGGAACCCCTCAAGGCGGGATTGTGTCGCCAATATTGGCGAACATTTACCTTCACGAGTTGGACAGGAAGGTCATGGAACTAAAGGAAAGTTTTGATTCGCCGTCATCACGGAAACTGAACCCGGAATATCTGCATCTCGCTAAACGGAGACAGACTCTCCAAAAGAAGATAGACAGGACAGAGGGTGAAGAACGTGAGCAGGCATTGTCAGAATACAAACAGGTGTGCAGTCAGAAATTCAAAACGCCTGCAAGAATGTGTGATGACAAGAAACTTGTGTACTGCCGTTACGCCGATGATTTTCTTATCGGTATCAGCGGTAGTAAAGAGGACTGTGAGGAAATCAAAGAAATCCTGAGAGAATTTTTGGATACAAATTATCACCTTGAGCTAAGTGCGGAAAAGACAAAAATAACGCACAGTGCTGAAAAGGTAAGGTTTCTCGGCTACGACATTGCTGTCCGTCGTAATCAGGAAGTCAAGAAAAGGAGCGATGGAAAGAAACAGCGCACCTTAAACAATTCTGTCGAATTGACCGTACCTCTTGAAGATAAGATTATGCGTTTTCTGTTCAAGAATGGAATCATTGAACAGAGGCCGGATGGAGAAATCTGGCCTGTATGTATACCGAGACTTAGGCACATGCCGGAAGTCAATATAGTAAACCTCTACAATGCGCAGATTCGCGGCATTTGCAACTATTACTGTTTGGCAGCTAATTACCATTCGCTGAATTACTTCCACTATCTAATGGAGTACAGCTGTCTGAAAACGCTGGCAAGCAAAAGCAACAGCACAACGAAGAAAATTATCGCGAAATACCACCTGAAAGATGGATGGGGAATACCCTATGAAACCAAAGCAGGTGTGAAATACGCGAAACTCGCTTCACTGGCTGATTGCAAAGCCGGGAAAATGATGTCCGACCGTGACCCAGGGACGTACCACTCCTTCAATGTTGAGAAGTTATCACAGTATATACGGCTTAGCAATGGGGTCTGCGAACTCTGCGGCGCAAGCAGTGATTCCTGCTGTATTTATCATGCCGGAAAGATGAAAAATCTGAAAAGCAACACAGACTGGGGCAAACGGATGTTGCACATGAAAAGGAAAACCCTGATTGTGTGCCCAGACTGTTACAGAAGAATCCGCGCGGAACAAAATAATTGATATGTCAATAACAAATGGAAAGCCGGATACATCGAGAGGTGTACGTCCGGTTTGGGAGGGGCTCTGTGCAGACCTACAGGTGAAAGCCTGCAAGGCGGCACATTGCTACCTCACGAGCGCCAGCTGATCGAGGCGCTGGAAGAGAACAACATCTTCCGCGGCATGGCGCATATCATCCACACCAGTTCCGGCACCCGCAAGATTCCGATTGCGGAGGAGACCGGCGAGGCGAGCTGGATCGATGAGGGTGAGGAGATCCCGGAGACCACGCTCACCTTCGGCCAGACGACCCTGTCTGCCTACAAGCTCGGCACCATGATCAAGATCAGTAATGAGCTTCTTCATGATTCCGCGTTTGACCTGGCGGCCTATATTTCCCGCCGCTTCGGTGTGACCATGGGCAATGCCGAGGAGAACGCCTTCATCAACGGCGACGGTATCGGCAAGCCGCTGGGCATCCTGGATGATGCCGGTGCGCAGGTCGGTGTGACTGCCGCGTCACAGACTGCCGTGACCTTCGATGAAATCTATCAGCTGTACTATGCGCTGAAGAGCCCGTACCGCAAGAAGGCGACCTTCCTCTGCAACGAGGCACTGGTGCTGCAGATGATGACCATCAAGGACGCCAACGACAACTATATCTGGAAGCCGGGTCTCGGCATCGCGGAGCCGGACACCCTGCTGAACCGTCCGCT
>JAJPXX010000171.1 GCA_021205225.1 Lachnospiraceae bacterium | reverse complement strand
ACCGGATTTAAATTCATCGGCGAGCAGATCTGACTTCTGGAAAAGCAGGGCAGGACGGAAGATTATATCCTGGGTTTTGAGTAAAGCTATGGGTATCTCAGCGGTTCTTATGTGCGCGATAAGGACGCGGTCAACGCCTCCCTTCTGATCTGTGAAATGTTTGCTTATTACCGGACGCGGGGGATTTCCCTGCTTGACCGGCTGGAAGAGCTTTATCGTGAATTTGGTTATTGCCTGAACACTCTGTACTCCTTTGAATTTGAAGGTTCTGCCGGCTTTGCGCGGATGCAGGAGATTATGGCGGAATTCCGTAAAGGGATTGATGCGATTGGGCCGAAAAAGGTCAAATGTGTGTTGGACTACAGAGAAGGACTGGATGGGCTGCCAAAATCCGATGTTCTGAAATACCTGCTGGAGGACGATTGCTCCGTCGTCGTCCGCCCATCCGGTACGGAACCGAAGCTGAAGACTTACATTTCCGTGAGCGCAGCGACAAAAGAAGATGCCAGAGAGTTGGAAAAACAAATGGCGGAGGCGATGAAATCATATTTCCGGTAATATGACTTGCAGGAAGTTCGCGGCGAACTTCGCGAGTCAGCAGGCGGTCGGCTTTGCTGCGGGTAATTTTGTGAAAAAGCCCCATCGGGATTTTTGAATGAAATCCTGACGGGGCTTTTCATATATCTTTTTTATGGCTTTTGGTCGGGCAGGATAGTTAGCAGCCTGCATCGTAATTCCATGTGCTTTCTGCTATTTCATCACCCCTGATTAAACAGCGGCGAAAGCACATCCGCATAAGTCTGGAAGATTTCTAGCAGATACGTATTCCAGTGCCGCGCATCCTGCTCGGTGTTGCCAAATACATAGTCCTCCTGGCCATAGTCAATCACGTCAAAGCCTGGGATTGCCTTGCTTGCGCCATTGGTGCGGTATGCGACCGCGTCAGCGAGGGAGAAGGACACACTGGTGACATCTTCGTAGTTGACCCAGCTTGAAATATCCGTGCCGGTCGCTTCTGTCGCGGTGCCATTGGTGGTCTGCGTCTCCGCGGCTGCTTTCTCGATTGCTGCTGCGCCCTCTACATATTCGCCGTACATCTGATCAACGTAGAGTGCAAGAGAGTTTCCGAAGATTTCGGACGGTACATGACCGCCGTTCCACTGCCATTCAATCTCTGCGTCAATACCTGCGTTCAGCATGGCAATCTGCAGGTTCAGGGACGTAAACATGGACATATCCCCTTCAGAAGCGCCCATGACAATTCTTACCCAGGCTGCGTCGTCTGTGTCTTCCGCGCCGATGTAGTTCAGCGGATTGTACAGGGAGACAATGTTATTGCCATATTTGTCGCCTTCCAGAATCGAGGCGATATCCGTTTCGTACGCTTCTACCATTTCTTCATAGGTCGAATAATTCGCGGAATCCTGGGAACCGGTCGCAGACTGCGTGGTACCCGCGTCAGGTGTACCTACCTCAAGCTGGTTCGCGGTATTATCATTTGCCGCGGTGGTTTCTTCCTCAGATGCTTCTGAACTGCCTGTGTCATCGGAAGCAGCCGTATCTTCAGGAATATCGACGTCAGAGATGGCAGCCGCATCGTCCGGCAGTTCACCCGCTTCGCTGATGTCGCCCGGCAGATCTCCATCCGTAAGCTCAGCTGCGTCTGCCGTATCATCGGAAACCGCATCCGTACTCTCAGAACTTGCATTATCCGAGACTGCGGCATCTGTGCGTCCGCCCATGCCGCCGCGTCCGCCTGCTGTGTCACCATCCATGCCGCCGCGCATTCCGTCGGCTGTATTACCTTCTGGCAGGTCGCCCATTTCGGACAAATCGATATCTCCGAAATCATTCGTGTCCGCGAAATCCGCCGCACCATTCATACCGCTCGGCAGGTCACCCATGCCGCCGCCCATGCCGGTGCTGCCCGAAGAGGCATAGCGCCCCTCAATAAACGCGGTCGCTTTATCCTCAGTGGTCATGGCTGCTACTTCTTCATCGCTGAGGGCGTTGCCATCCGCGTCGAACCAGGTCCAGCCATCCGCATAGTCGAGGTTATCAAGATACCACTGCAGATTCGAGGTAAATTCTGCAAGATAGAGATCCAGGTATGTGCCATAGTAACCATTCGTCTCTGGATAAGCGTCCAGATCATACTCAATGGTCAGAGCAATCGTGTCGTCAGTATCGCCATCCTCATTCAGGTCAAAGCCGACTGCGGATTCTTCTACAGAGAGGTTCTGTTCATTGATGT
The DNA here is from genome assembly GCA_021205225.1 of Lachnospiraceae bacterium. Classification (GTDB taxonomy): domain Bacteria; phylum Bacillota; class Clostridia; order Lachnospirales; family Lachnospiraceae; genus Choladousia. The sequence continues at coordinate 6,286 of JAJPXX010000171.1, read as the reverse complement.
ATTCCATATAAGCTTCGGACAGATAAGCAGCGAGCTGTTCCTGGAACGAAGAACCAAAATCATAGGTCGTGTCCATGTAATACTCAAAGGCCATCGCCATGTCGCCTTCATACAGAGAGGTAATCGCACTGTACGCGACACAGCCCCACGCGCCGTCTGAGATTTCATAATCTACGCCGTCAATGGTAACAGTGGTTGAGTAGCTGCCGTCCTCCAGACGATAAACGCCGACCGCGCCCGCCTCGATCTGATAATCATAGAAATCAGAATTGTTTGAGGTAGCCGCGAACATGGTCGCGTGCGCGCCGCCGCCGGAACCGCCGGTGGAAACAAAATAATCCACGCTGCCGGGCAGGTTGCCGAGCAGAATGTTGTATTTTACAAAGCGTGTTGCAGCCTTCTGGTCAACCAGGCAGGACGGAGCATCACCGGTGTAATAAGTATTTCCATCCTCATCAGTTGCGGTATCCTGTTTTCCGCGGTTGCCGCAGGCTACATTGATATAGCCTTCTGCCGCATAGGTCGTTGCCGCCGTGGAATTGTTCGAAGAACTGTAGCCGGCCGCACCTGTATTTAAAATCACCGGAGCCGTCGCCGCCGTGTAAGTTTGTCCGTTGGTACTCACAATCTCTGCCTCATAATCGATCACGAGCGAACCATTGACAGAAGTCGAACCGGATTCCACTGCGGATTCCGCGGTCACATCTGCCACACCGTCGCCATCTGTATCAATACCGGTTACATATGCTCCCGGCACGCAGACGGATACGCCCTGCTCATCCGGCAGCTCCGGGTACGCGACCGCCGAGACGATCGAAAGCACCCATGCGTCCGCGCTTTCCTGGTATGTCCAGGTCTGGTCTTCATTGTTTGCGAGATTCAAAGTGGTTTCAATATACTCCTGGTCAGAAACTGCAGTAGTTACGTCTGAATCGGTCGATGTATCCGACGCCGTTTCGCCCGATTCCTCCGCACTGCCGGTCAGAGGCGCGGATAGTCCCGAAAGACAAAGCGTGCCTGCCAGAAGGAAAGACAGCCATTTTTTCTTCATAGTGAAAATCTCCTTTCCATATTTTTACGCGGCCGTGTGAAGAAAATCCTACTCTGCAATGGACACGGTCAGCGCTGTGGAACGGGAAAACTCTTCCGTTCCGGTTGTCCTGCTGCATTTGTTATTATGCAGGATACAAGATTAATAATACCATGAATAGATTGAAAAAAATTGAATCATACGGGCAATTTTTTGTTATATCCTGCATCTTTCAATTTCATTTCAAGAATTTTCTGTTATACTTGACTTGAAATTGTATGATACAAGGGACAAAAGGTCAGGAATGGAACGCTAGTGTTCCGATTCATGACCTTGGGAACCGTAGTATCATACTCTTTTGTCGCTCGAATCATTTTATGGGAGGGAAATGTATGAAGCTTCTTTTGGTAGAAGATGAGCTGCGCATGGCAGAGGCTGTAGCAGAAGTTCTGCGCCAGGAAAACTATGACGTGGATGTCTGTTATGACGGGGAGAGCGGCCTGGACGCGATTTTAAGCGGGATTTATGACGCGGTGATTCTGGACGTGATGCTGCCGAAGCTGGATGGGTTTTCCGTGATCCGGCAGGTACGGCAGGAAAATGTCCGCACGCCGGTACTGATGCTGACGGCAAAGAGTGAGTTGTCAGATAAGGTCAGCGGGCTGGATGCCGGGGCGGATGATTATCTGACAAAGCCGTTTATGGTGGAGGAGCTGTTAGCGCGTGTGCGCGCGCTTTGCCGGAGAAATATGCCTGCCGCGGACGGAAGGCTGCGGGCGGGGGATCTGACGCTGGATTCGAGTACGGCAATTATGGCCTGCACGCTTACCGGACAGGAGATTCGTCTGGGAGAAAAAGAGCTGCATCTGATGGAATACCTGATCACGAAGCAGGGCATGATCGTGTCGCGGGAAAAGCTGGCTTTGAAGGTTTGGGGCTATGAGAACAGCGCGGAATATAATAATGTAGAGGTTTATATTTCTTTCACCCGTAAAAAGCTGGCGTTTATCGGATCGAAGATGGAAATAAAGGCGGTGCGCGGGCTGGGATATGAGCTGCGGGGATGAGTCAGGGGTGCTTCTGGCTGGAGAATAATGTCTGGAACGGGTGCAGGACTGGGGAAATAAAATGTTTAAAAAATCGAGGATTAAAATTGTCGCGCTTTTAATGGCGATTCTGCTGCTGACTCTTCTGGGTACGATCGCGGTAATCTATGGGGTCAGCTACCGCGAGATGAACCAGGAGAATCGGGATATGCTGGTGCTGTATGCAAACGAATATCTGGAAAATGGCGGGCTGCCGGATTCTGCTGCCAGAGAGGATGGCTCTGGAGATATCTTGCCAGAGAAAGACGATATTCAGGGCATTTCCCGCCGCCGCCTGGAGCTTTCCACCTTTTATTCAGTTGTGTTTTCCGCGAATGGCAGTGTCCTCCAGGTGAACAATGACGACCCTTCTCAGATATCAGATGAGATGCTGACGGAGCTGGCGCAGTCGTTTCTGGAGACCGGGAAATCCTATGGCATCTCCAGAAATATGGTTTATCTGGTGTCTGGGGAGGAGTATGTACTAGTTTCCATGATGGACAACACGGTGATTGGCGAAAGTATTGTCACACTGCTTCGCTACACAGTGATTTTTGGCGTAGTCGCGGTTATAGTGGTGCTGATTCTGGCAATTTTCCTGTCAGGATGGATTATCCGGCCGCTGGAGGAGAATTACAGGAGACAGAATCAGTTTATTTCAGACGCGGGCCACGAGCTGAAGACGCCGGTATCTACAATCAGTACGAATGCGGAGCTTCTGCAGCGGGAGATTGGGGAAAACCGATGGCTGGACAATATCCGTTATGAGAATGGCAGGATGATGGAGATTGTGTGCAGCCTTCTGGACTTGCTGCGCGCAGAGAGTCTTGCGCCGCAGGCTGCGCAGATGCAGCGTCTGGATCTTGGACGGGCAATCACTGCCGGTACACTTCCGTTTGAGGCACGGGCGTTTGAAGAAGGATTTGACTTGTCCTGTGAGATTGCGGATGGCATATTTGTCATGGGGGAAGAAGCGCAGCTTGGAAAGCTGATATCTATTCTGCTCGATAATGCTTTGGCTCATACAAAACCATCCGGGCGGATTCAGGTATCACTGGAGAGTATCAGAGGCTTGGCAGCTCTGACGGTTTCCAATGAGGGCGATCCGATTCCGGCAGAATCCATGGACAGGATTTTTGACCGTTTCTACCGTGTGGATTCCTCACGAACGGTTCGCGCACAGGACGGGGCAGCACAGGCGCATTATGGGCTGGGGCTTTCGATTGCGAAAGCAATCGCCACGGCGCACCGGGCGAAAATTTCGGTGAACTGTGGCGATGGAATGACAAAATTTACAGTCGTATTTCCCTTGAGAGTGAAATGATTGCCCGGCTGTTTTACGCTGCATATTCAGGCTCCATACATCAGCTTCTCATATTCATCCATCGGCAATGGTTTCGAGAACCAGTAGCCCTGTGCTTCCTCGCAGCCGGCTTCTTTAAGGATGGCAATCTGTTCTTCCGTCTCGACACCCTCGCAGATTACATTGTATCCGAGCCCTTTGACCATGGAGACGATTTGCTTCAGAAAATAAATGCCTTTTTCGCTTTCCTCACAGCGGGTAATGAAGATGCGGTCAAGCTTCACGGTGTTCACCGGGATTTCTGTGATCGTATTCAGAACAGAATATCCGGCTCCGAAATCGTCGAGCGAGGTCAGCATATTGACATTCTGAAGCTGCTGGAAGAGCTGGACGACATTGCTGTAGTCGGACACCGTAGCGGTCTCCGTAAGTTCGATTTCGGTCAATGACGGGTCGACGTTGTATTTTTTCAGAATGTCGAGATAATGCTTCACCGTATTGCTGTCGGAAGCGTGCAGGATGGAGGCATTAATGGAAATCGGTACCTGTCGGCGGCCGAGCTCGTTGTTTTTGGCGAGAAAGGCTGCAACCTGTTCAAACACATAGAAATCCAGCTCTGAAATCTTGCCGGTGCGCTCATAGATCGGGATAAAAGAATCGGGCGGCATAACGGTGCCATCCGGCTTGATCCAGCGTACCAGTGCCTCCGCACCGATGATGGAGTAATCGTTGAGAGAGAACTTAGGCTGCATAAAGACATGAAATTCACCATTTTTCAAGGCTACGCTCATATTGTTGATGATTTCTGTCTCCTGTATCTGTTCCAGGTTGAGCTGCTTGTCATACAGGCAGGCGGAAAGCCCGGATACACTGTTTACCTGTCGGCGCGCGCTGTTCGCAGCATCAATTGCGGCAGACGCACTGCTGCAATCCGGTTCAATAAAATAGATACCGGAGCGGAGGCTTAAGCTGACATTCGGAAAGAAGGATGCGTGGGAATTAATGAAATCTTCATTGATTTTATGGACGGCGCGGCATGTTTTTTCCCGGTCTGCGCTTGTATAATGCATATAAAAGATAAACTGATCCGAGACGATGCGCGAGAAGCAGGTACCCTGATCGTTTTTCATTGTTCCGTAAATGTAGCTTGCAAAATCCTTGAGCAGAAAATCTCCCATGCGGTATCCGTATTTTTTGTTCAGATACTTGAAGTTTACAAAATCGGTATAGACGACTACGAGATCATCTGCCTGCCTGGCCTGAATCAGGTGCTCCAGATCATCGCGGAAGCGGCTAAAGGAGATCAGTCCGGTCAGGGAATCAAAACTGGGCGAAGAGACTGCATTTGATCCAGAAGTCTCAATCGCCAGGTGCTTTGCCAGATGCGCGGAGATGATTTTTGTCAGGACTCCGAGCTGATGGCGCTGTACGGCGGTCCACTCCCGTTTTTCATGGCAGACATCATAGGAAATGGCTCCGGTGTATTTTCCTTCACAGTACAGGGCAGCATAGACAGCGCTTTTTGTTCCGCCCTGCATCAGAAGGTCGATAGCACCCTTTGAATACATGACCATATCATCATAATGAAGTATAACTGTGTCATCGCTGTCATTGCTGTTGAAAAGGGTGAGAAAATCTTCTTTTTCGAAGCCTGATTCTGTCAGAAGAGTTTCAGGAACATCCTGGGCACGCCACTGAAACTGCCTTCCAACCGTGCGGTTATCCATATCTGTGCGGATGACCGTGATGCGGTCCAGGTTAAAATGTTCCCCGATCAGTTCGAGTGCCTGCCGGATTGCCGTCTCAAAGCTGTTTCTTTTCTCAAAAATTTCAAGGACCGCGGCAACGATGTCATTTGGCAGATAAAGGAAAGCGGATGAGGGGGATGGGAGGGAATTCTGATGCATTTCCGATTCCTCGTAGCGCTTCAGATTATCGCAGAATTCAAAGCGGTTGCGTCCATGTTCTTTTGCGCGGTAAAGCGCCCAGTCCGCATTCGCGAACAGCTGATCGTAGGTATAACCGGTCAGATTTTCCGGAAGAAAACAGACGCCGATGCTGCAGGTGATGGACGAATCATTTTCCCGGAACCGAAGATCGCGGATTTTATTTATGAGCTCGGTCGTCTTTTTGACAAGGGCGGTATGGGAAGCATTTTCCATCAGAATGACAAATTCATCACCCCCGGCGCGCATGATCACATCTGTCCGATTGAAAGAGCGGACGAGGAGACTGGCCAGCTCTGTGAGTACAATGTCTCCGAACAGATGCCCATAGACGTCGTTGACTGTCTTAAAATAATCGATATCCATCACCAGAAGGCCACAGGAGGAGTATGGATTTTTGTGGCGCAGGTATTGTTCAATTTTTTCTTTGCCGTAGGAATGATTATAAAGCATGGTCATAGAGTCGCGCTGCGCTTTTTCCCTCAGGATATTTTCACGTTCACGCTCCAGGGTGACATCTGTGATTGTACCGACGAGGGAATGGCCGGATGCTTCCTCTGCTTCCGACTGCGGGAGGGCAAAAATACAGCAGGAAATATGCCCGTTTGCGTCGCGCATCTGAACCTCCACGGGTTCCGTTCGCTTCCCGTGCATCAGGTCTGCGACGAGAGGCCGGTCTTCCTTAGAAATCTGCGTGTGTTCGTCGAAACGTTTCAGATAATCTGGCAATTTACGTCTGATTTTGAGATTACCATCGTAAATCAATAACAGATCCTCTGACGGAAAATATTCAAAAATAGAAATGCCGGAATGCTGCAAAAGCTCTGCCAGTTCGCGCAGCTTGCGTGTATTGGAAGCCAGATTTGCGTGATCCTGGGAATCAATATGAATCATATCAGTGGTATATGACATAATTGCGACC
>JAJPXX010000232.1 GCA_021205225.1 Lachnospiraceae bacterium | reverse complement strand
CACATCAAAGGAGCTTATGCTTACATCAAATAACTTCGTGAAACAACCCTGAAAAGCGTCTGTTAATCATGGACTTTCCTGTTTTTTTGTGATACACTTTTCCTGTTCTGTTCACAGAAAACAATGCTATGGGAGATTTTAAATATGCAGATTACCGAATTGTTCCCATCCGCTCTGCAGTTAGCCTTAATGGAATATTCAGACGGCGCCCTTCTGGATTTTATGCCGGATTTTTATACCTCTCTGCCGGATTTGCAGGAGCATCTGCTTTATCCCTGTGCAGGCGGCACCCGACAGATCCGGCGTCCGGACTCCTTTGCGTTTCAGGACGTAGACGGTTATCTTTTCCTGTACACAAAAAAAGGGCAGGGAGTCCTCCACTCGGAAGGCGACAGTCAGCCTCTTGATGAAAACAGTCTGCTTCTCTGGGATTGCAGAGACTATTTGCAGCTGCGCCCGGTCACATCCGAGTGGACCGTCTATCTGCTCTTTTTTTATGGGGATGCCGTCTCCGTCTATTATGAAGAGATCTGCAAGCTCCGTTTTCCGATTTTTTCTCTCTCAGAGCAATCACGGATTGCAGACAATCTCCGGCGGATCACCGAGCTTGGCATGACTACCTCGCCGCATCACGCATTCGAGGAAAACCGGCTTCTGACAGATATCCTTTCCGATCTGCTGCTTGATCTGCATATGGGACAGTCTACCGTAAAAGCAACCCCCCCATATCTCCTGAAAATCAGGCATCTGTTCGACACTGAGTATCAAAGAGAATACTCTGTTACAGAGCTGGCAGCTGAAGCCGGGATCAGTCGCTATCGTCTCAGCCGGGAATTCTCAGAATATTTCGGGCAGACACCGGTCCGTTATCTGAACGGCGTCCGCCTGTCGCATGCCTGCACCCTGCTGGAAACCACGAATCTGCGCATCCACGAGATTGCCTCCGCAGTTGGTATCGACAGCGTCACACACTTTATCAATCTCTTCAGGGAAAAAAACGGAATGACACCTGCTGCTTACCGGGATGCTTATCATGTGTTTCGGGAAATTGAACATCCTTAGGCACTGTGCCGCACTTCCCTGCGCATTGCATCTTTGCACTTTTTCATCCCTGAGCCAGGATCGATCTCACATGGCTGATCTCCTCAGCCGTCGCTTTCGCGGCCGGTACATAATACTGTCTGCTTCTGGCAATCTGGTAGATCTCTTCCTGCGACTGCTCACACTGATTGCGGAACTGCTTCAGTGTCTGTTTCAGCTGGGCATTCTCCGTCTGCGGAATCATTTCCCCATAACGTCCCAATTCACTGTTGATGCTCTCCAGTGTGTCTGATACCATCGTTTTCTCATCCATGACTGTAATCTCCTTTTTTCTTTTCCGTTTCTCAAAAAGCTCTGCTTTTCCTGATCGTCCTCAATGGCTGACCAGGTCCGTTTTTACTGCAGGAACTGCATCAGCTGCTGCCTGCTCTGATTCGCTGACTGCGCCGACTTCTGAAAAAACTGCTGAATTTCCGGATCGGTCGCCTGCTCTGCGTAAGCCTGCATCTTACACTGTGTAGTCGAGAATCCGCCAATCAGATGGCGAAGGTTCTGTAAATCAAGCTCTGAAATTTCATTCATTGAAAAAATCCTCCTTTTTGGAATGTATGCAACTGTTTCGCAGCCTTACAGCTGCGTTCTGACATCCATCAGTATATCCCAGAAGAAGAGAATTATTCCTGTTCACTGACAAATCCAGCAGACGTATCAACATTCGATCCGCGAAATTTTCTCTTTCCATTCTGTCAGAAAACTGATAAACTGTGAAAATAGAAAGCGATCTGTTTTACACAGAATATCAGAAGCATAAGGAGACCTGTATTATGGAAAGAATAGCGAGCTTTACGATCAATCATCTGAAACTGCTTCCCGGCTTATATGTCTCGCGGAGAGACCGGAAGGGAGACTGCACGATAACAACATTTGACATGAGAATCACCGCACCAAACAGAGAGCCTGTGGTGGATATGCCTGCGCTCCACACGATTGAGCATATGGCTGCCACCTATCTGCGCAACAGTGCGCAGAAGGATGAGATTATATACTTTGGACCGATGGGCTGCCGTACCGGCTGCTATCTCGTCATGTTCGGCGATCGGAACCCGGAGGATATTTTCAGTCTGGTGATCGATATGTGCGATTTTATCCTTGACTATAAAGGGGAAATTCCCGGCGCCAGAGCGGATCAGTGCGGAAATTATTCTGAGCAGAATCTGAATATGGCAAAATACTATATCAAAAAATATCGGGATGAATTGAACAGCAGCCGAAGGTTCGTTTACCCGGAATGAAAACATTTGTTTGCTTTTTTCCCCACATTATGCTATACTGGGGGAAACATATGTGCGGGAGGTACGAAAGTATGCCAGGACCGATTACTCAAAAGCAACAGGAAATTCTTGATTACATCAAAAGTGAGATTCTCACCCGCGGTTTTCCGCCTGCGGTTCGTGAGATTTGCCAGGCAGTCCACCTGAAGTCGACATCCTCTGTCCATTCTCATCTGGAATCCCTCGAGAAGAATGGTTATATCCGCAGAGATCCGACCAAGCCGCGGGCGATCGAGATTCTTGACGAATCATTTAATCTGACACGCCGCGAGATGGTCAGTGTTCCGATCGTCGGAACGGTCGCAGCCGGACAGCCCATCCTCGCTGAACAGAATATAGACAGCTATTTCCCCATCCCGGCGGAATATATGCCGAATGAACAGTCTTTCATCCTCCGGGTAAAGGGTGAGAGCATGGTGAATGCCGGTATTCTTGACGGGGACTGTGTGCTGGTACGCCAGCAGACGACCGCTGAAAACGGCGATATCGTTGTGGCTCTTCTGGATGATTCCGCCACGGTCAAAACCTTTTATAAGGAAAAGGATCACATCCGTCTTCAGCCGGAGAATGACTCGATGGATCCAATCATAGTATATCAGGTACAGATTCTGGGGAAAGTTTTTGGCGTGTTCCGCTTCTTCTGAACAGGAAATATCGATGTGACAATATATATGATGAAACCGAAGGGGATGGCCTGTCCATCCCCTTCAAAAACGTATTGATTATAATTCAAAACGATTCTCCAGTCCATCCAGCAGATCCTTTGGCAATGCCAGATGGAACCCGTTCGGATTCAGAAGGAACCCCGTCGAGTCTTTCAGCAGAAGCTTTGAAAGACTATCAAAAGACACCGCGATCGCCTGGAATTTATTTTCTTTATTGAATTTACTCATCTCTGTCGGGTCAGTAAACACCGGCTGAAATGCATCGCCATTTTTATTTTTCAAAAGTGGGAGGCGGTATTTTTTCTGTTTCAGCTTCTCGGTGTCACTTTCCGGTCCTTCCAGCAGTTCGATCGGCATCACATAACGGGATTTCATCAGATTCACCGCAAGTTCCTCTTCCAGATCACCCAGATCGGTTTTTTCCTCGTCCGGCACAGGCCTGGAAGCTTCCTGCATAAAATAAAGAGCAGTCAGCTGCAGCTGAGGATTAAAGATCGGCTGCTTCTCTTTTGGCAGCTTCGTATAGTCAGGACGATGAACCAGTTCTTCCAGACCGAGGGGCTCCCGCCCGCCTCCGCTGACAAATACAAGTTCATTAATGCCCATCGAAAACAGTGTGGCAAAAAAGCTTAGGAACTTTTTGTTCGGATATTTGACCCCCTTTAAGGCAATTTTCTTCTCCGTATACGGCTTTGCAAACGCCTGAAGCTGCTCTTCTGTGTCAAACAGCCAGATCTGGTCGTTAAATGTCTCCGGATCGCAGGTCACAAAGGGCATATTCGTGAACGTGCAGTACGCGACGATCAGACTCTCCTTTTTCTGAATACTTCTCACTAAGAATTTCTTATCTGCTGCCATATCTTCCTCCCGCATATCGTACACACGCTGTACCATTCCCTGATTCTGTCCAGTCACAGACCCATAACCCGGCTTTTCACGGAACAGAGAGCTTATTCCATTTCCAAATCTTCTATACGCATTTCCCTGCCGTCCCGCCAGATCCTCTCCAGATCGTAAAAGAGGCGATTTTCCGTGTCAAAAATATGGACAATCACGTCGCCAAAATCAATCAGAATCCAGTTTGCCGTGCGATAGCCTTCGGTCTGCTTTGCCGGATAGCCAGCCTTATGCAGCTGTTCCTCGACATTATCCGCCATAGCCTGCACCTGGTTACGGTTCGTTCCGGAAGCGATGATAAAATAATCCGCCACCACGGAAACTTTTTCAATATTGATAATCTTCACGTCTTCCGCTTTCTTTTCAAGAAGCGCGTCACAGGCCAGCCGGGCCTTTTTCTTTGCAATATTTTTAGCCTCTTTCTCCGTCATTTCCGCCATTTAATCATCCTCCCTTTCCCCAATCAGATTCTCATAGTAATTATATGCCACAATCGACTGATTATCAAGACTTGCTTTCGTCTGTTCCAGATAAGAAAGCGTATCCCGGAGCGTCAGGTAAACAGCCATATCCAGATCAGAAAAAGCAAGCGCGCGGATTTTCGTCAGATTCGGAGCCTTCACCCGTCCGGGTTCAATATAATCAGAGAGAAACACAATCTTCTCCAGCAGCGACATATCGGGCTTACCAGTGGTATGGCAGCGGATAGCGCTCAGGATTTCCGGATCCTCCACTCCATATTTATCCTTTGCAATGCAGGCGCCAAGCTTCGCGTGAAGCAGCTGCGGAGCCGCGCGCTCTACCGCTGAAACAGGAACTTTATAATGTTCGCACAGCCTGATCTTCTGTGGATTCGGAATGCATTTGGCACAGTCATGCAAAAGTCCTGCGACTCCGGTGCGTTCCAGATCCTCGCCATGGCACATAGCCAGAGCCATCGCCGTATACATTACCCCCTGGGTATGCATAAAGCGCGGTTCATCCAGCTCCTTTTTCAATTTCTTCTGCATCTTAGAGATATTATAGCCGCTCATACACGCATCTTATCCCCCATAAATCTCATTTTTCTCAATATAGTCTCTTACTGCGTCCGGCACAAGTCCCTGAATGGATTTATGCTCGCGGCACCGTCTGCGCAGCTCCGTGGAAGAAATCTGAATATCCGGGAAATCCAGCAATACGATATCAGCGCCAAGCGTTTCCTTCAATTCCTTCATTTTCCGCTGAATGGTCTCACAGGCAAGGGCATCACGCCCGGCGGCAGCCAGCACGCAATTCTCACAAATGATATCCGGATGAAACCAGGTATCGAACGCCATCAGAGAATCGCCGCCAATGATAAAGTAAAACTCCGTCTCAGGCTCACAGCCTTTCAGGCGAAGAATCGTATCCTTGGTGTAAGTCAGCCCGCCGCGCCGCATCTCTTCCTCATCAAGAGAAAACTGCGGATAATCCCAAATTGCAAGCTGTACCATAGCTAGTCTTTGTTCATCTGTAGCGCCGTCCCGGCGCTGTTGTTTGTGCGGCGGATTCCCGGACGGCAAAAAAAGAATCGTATCCAGAGATAACTGTCTGCGGGCGCACTCTGCCAGCATCAGGTGACCGTTATGAATCGGGTCGAACGTACCACCCATAATCCCTTTTCGCTGCTTCTTCACTTCCATATTCTGCTTTGCCTCTGCTATCCCGACCGGGTATCTGTATCCTGCTGCCATCTTCCAATCAAATCATCCGGGCAGCTCAATTTTTCTTTTTTCTTCTTTCCCCGGACGGTAAAGCACGATCTTCTTTCCAATCACCTGGACGACCTGAGAATGTGTACGGTCCGCGAGAACCTGCGCAAGCTCATGAGGATCATCCATGCAGTTTTGCAGCACTCCTACTTTAATCAGCTCCCGCGCGGCCAGCGCTTCATCAACCGCTGCCGTCACCTCCGGCGTCAAGGAAGATTTTCCAATCTGAAAGACAGGCTCCATCGTCATCGCCAGGCTTTTCAGATAAGCCCGTTGTTTACTCGTCATTTTGCTTACTCCTTATAATAGTCAAACTGCAGATTATAAATGCGAACGGTATCTCCATCCTGAATCCCCAACGCTTCCAGCTGATCGAGAATCCCATTCTCCCGCAGGAAATTCTGGAAAAACTGAAACCCCTTCTCTGATTCCAGATTCGTGTAGCCGAGCATCCGTTCAATCCGCGGTCCTTCAACAATATACGTATCCGCCTCTTCGGCAGACCTTTCCACCGTAAATGGCAGCTTCTGGCTCGTGTAGTGAAGCTGAGGATCATATTCCGGCTCAAAAACCACCGGCTCAGAGGGAAGCTCCCGCAGCAGACGCTGAACATGAAGCAGCAATTCCCGTATTCCCTGTCCGCTCACAGCTGAAATGCCAAATACCGGAATTCCCTTCGGCTCGAATTCCTTCTTCAGGCGCATAAGCGGGTGCTCGTCATCCCCTGGATTTTCCGGAAGAGCATCCAGCTTATTAGCCGCAATCACCTGCGGACGATCCGCCAGGTCAGCGCGATAGGCGCGCAGCTCATCGTTAATCTTATAGATATCTTCGACCGGATCACGCCCTTCCACCGATGCCGCGTCAACGATGTGTATCATCACCTTTGTCCGCTCAACATGGCGTAGAAATTCATGTCCAAGACCTGCGCCCTCTGATGCGCCCTCAATCAGTCCGGGGATATCGGCAATTACAAAACCGCCGCCTTCAAGATCGACTACTCCCAGATTCGGAGAAAGAGTCGTAAAATGATAATTGGCAATCTTCGGATTCGCGTTTGTGACACGGGAAAGGAAGGTGGATTTTCCGACGTTTGGAAATCCGATCAGCCCCACATCCGCAATCAGCTTTAGTTCCAGAACCACTTCGAGTTCCTTCGCTTCCTGGCCGGGCTGTGCGTATTTTGGAGCCTGCATCGTCGGAGTCGCGAAATGCATATTTCCATGCCCGCCTCTGCCGCCTCTTAAGATCGTCTGGCGGCGATTCTCACCGGAAAGATCCGCAATCACCTGACCGCTCTGGGCTTCTTTTACAACTGTTCCCGCCGGCACCTTTAAGATCAGATCAGCGCCATCCGCCCCATGGCAGCGGCGCTTCCCGCCCGGTTCTCCATCTCCGGCGGCAAACTTTCTTCTGTGGCGATAGTCAATCAGCGTATTCTCCCCGTTATCCACTTCAAAGATAACGTCTCCGCCTCTCCCACCGTCTCCGCCATCTGGTCCTCCGTCCGGAATATATTTTTCTCTGCGAAAACTGACATGTCCGTCTCCGCCTTTTCCTGAGCGGATGATTATTTTCGCTCTGTCCGCAAACATAGGTCACTCTCCCGATAGTAAAATAGTAATTTCAAAAGAGGACGCCCGACCGGTTCGCACCTCTTAAATGATGAAAAAAGGCTTCAAACCAATATTACGATTTGAAGCCTTTCGTGAATTATTCAGCTGCTACCGGATGAACAGACACCTGCTTCTTGTCTCTTCCGAGCCGTTCAAAACGTACAACTCCGTCTGCCGTAGCAAACAGCGTATCGTCTCCGCCCCGTCCCACATTCAAACCAGGATGGATCTTCGTACCGCGCTGTCTGTAAAGAATATTTCCGGCTTTCACAAACTGTCCGTCTGCTCTTTTCGCTCCAAGTCTTTTTGCCTCGGAATCTCTGCCATTCTTTGTAGAACCAACACCCTTTTTATGGGCGAAGAACTGAAGATTCATATTCAACATTCGTCACACCTCCTCAAATGTAAGGGTAATATATTCTTCTCCGTAATCAGCCTGTATCCCCTGTATTCCCAGTACCAGGCTGTCCATCAGCAGGGAAGACGCTTCACTGACGCCGTCCGGAAAATCCATTTTCAGAAAGCCGCCGTCCTCTGACAGCTCCTGTCTGAAAAAATCATCCGTAAAAGCCTCAATCGAATTCGCCGTATTCAAAGCAAGCACAGAAACCGCGGCACAGACTATATCATTGCCTGCTTCGGCATATCCGGCATGTCCTTCAAAAGAAAAACCCCTGTACTGATTTTCTGACTTTCTCACAGTAAAAACGATCATACCTGTTAACCGTTGATCTTTTCAATCTTTACCTGTGTGTACTGCTGTCTGTGACCGTTTTTCTTATGGTAACCCGTTTTTCTCTTATACTTGTAAACAATGACTTTCTTGGCTTTCGCATTGCGAACAACCGTCGCGGTAACTGTCGCACCGGCAACATCTGCGCCAACCTTCAGACCATCATCACTTACTGCAAGCACCTGATCAAACGTAACAGTCTCACCAGCCTCAACACCAAGCTTCTCTACACGAATGATATCGCCCTCAGCTACTTTGTACTGTTTACCACCTGTTGCAATAATTGCGTACATATGGCACACCTCCTGTCTATCATTACTCGCCAAATACGGTGACCGTTTTAACGGTACTTAAACCTCTTTGCGCGGCATACTTAGTTATCATACCACACGAATTTCGCTGCGTCAATTTCTTTTTGAATTTTTTCTGCTGCTCTTTCTGGACGTTTCCTTGGCAGACGCACCATACGGAGTCCCGTACTGTCCATATTTTCCGTAGTGTCCATATTTCCCGTACTTACCATAGTAGGAATTCTTTGAATAATCTACCTTATTTAAAATAACGCCAAGAATCGGTGTATTTGTCTTCTCCAGCTGCTGCTTGATATCCTGCTCAAAACGGTAGCTGTTCCATCCTTCCTCTATCACAATGACGGAGCCGTCACACTTGCTGGCGATAATCGCGCTGTCTACCACACTGCCAAGAGGCGGGGAGTCAATCAGGATATAATCATAGCTTTCCCTGAGAGCCGCCAGCATATGTTCAAAATAGCTGCTGCTCAAAAGCTCAGACGGGTTAGGCGGAACCGGGCCTGCAAACGCAATGTTAAAATTCGGTACATTCGTCTGGCAGATAATATCAACCAAAGAAGCCTGTTTTGAAAGAAAATGTGTCAGCCCCTTCATATTTCCGGTCACATCCACACGTCCAAGAAGAGCCGATTTTCTCAGGTCAGCGTCCAGCAAAATCACTTTTTTCCCGATTTCAGAAAGAGAAATTGCCAGATTCAGAACCACATAGGTCTTACCCTCATTCTCTGTACAGGAGGTAAAAACAATCACTTTTTTATCTCCGCCGCAAAACTGAAGGTTTGTACGAAGAGATTTGCACGCCTCAGCGCTGTAATAATTTAATTCCGGTTTTTTAATTTCTATTGTTTTCATTGATTCAGCCCTTCCTCTTTTTCTTCGCGCGTTCGCGTTTCTTTCGATTCTTCTTCTCGCGCACAAGGGATTCATCTAAAGGCATGGAACCCAAAACGCTGAGCCCCAGATACTTCTCCACATCTTCCGGCGTCTTTACCTTATCATCCAGGATAAAAATCACAACAAGAACGGCTAAAGACGCTACCATACCAAGGAGTGCCGCAATCAGAACATTCTTCGTGAGGCTCGGGCTGGACTTGTCGGTAGGTATATTCGCCGCATCCACAATATTGACCGACTCCAGTTCCATAATTTCCTTAATGTGAGTCACAGAAGCCTGGCAAATCGCTTCCGCTATATCTCTCGCCATATAGGGATCCGGATCGGTGACGCTGATCGATACAACACGCGTGTCTGACTGTGCGGACACGGTCACAACAGAAAGAAGCTGATCGTAATCTACATCAAGCCCAAGCTCGGCGATCACCGCCTCAATCACGGTCCGGCTCTGAATCATCTCAATATAGTCTTCCGTCAGA
Source organism: Lachnospiraceae bacterium (assembly GCA_021205225.1). Lineage (GTDB taxonomy): Bacteria > Bacillota > Clostridia > Lachnospirales > Lachnospiraceae > Choladousia. Next base: position 23,306 of record JAJPXX010000232.1, on the reverse strand, counting down.
TATGTACTGCTCGTAATATCGCTGCTCGTAACGGTGTCTGTTGACTGACGGTTCAACACATAAATTTTTGCAGTTGATGTATACTGGGGCGTAATAAACCACGCAGTAATGGTAAAAGAAAGAATCGAGCATAAAGCGACTGCCAGAATCACGTATCCGATTTTACTAAGTATAAAAGAGACTATTTCCCCAAGATCTATGGTTATTTCGTCATTGTTTTGAGCTTCTGTTTCCATTTCACCCTCCTGTAAGTAATTCACCGGTCGTAAGTCTTCCCCTCAGATTAACCGGTGTCTTTGCTTATAGTTTCCCTTCTCCTTATCTCACTCGTCTGCCACACCAGACTTTTTAACGTACTGATTATATACTCTCTCTCCTGTTTTGTAAAGAATTTATTTCTACAGATTAACCGGACTGATTTTCTGTTCTGACTGAAACGATACGCCGTATCGCTCCGCCCGAATTGCACTGTACAGATGGGAGGCCGCCAGATCCAGAGACCACATTTGTCTGCCGGTCTCTGACAGCTGCTTTTGGGCATTGGCTGTCTTTGTGATCAGGGGCAGCGAAGTTTTTCGTTTTATCTCATGCAAAAGCGGCGCCGCTTCCCGGCGAAACCCCAGAATACGCGCATAATAGACATACCCGTTCCGGCAAAAGGCTTCGACTGCCTCCTTTTGAATATTGAGGATCAGATGAAGCAGGGCGCGGCGGACGCGGGCTTCCGTCATCTGCTTCGTTTTCAGAAAAGCCGCAATCTCGTGAAAGCTTTTTCCGATGCACTGATAACGCAGACGGCAAATTCGCTTTGCCAGCTCCGGGGGAAGATCGAAAACCGTTTCCGGATTGTCACAGCAGATCAGCTTCTGCATCAGAATCGGAAGCAGGTCGTCCGAAAAGACCGGGCAGGCGCAGGCATCCAAAAAGAAAGTCTGAATATCCTCCGGAATATAGCTGTCCGGCAAAGATACGTTTCCCTTTTCCAGGCAATCCCGGATGGCCCCCGCGGAACAAAATTCGCCGTCCAATGACAAATCCGAGTAGGAACTGCCCCTGCGTAAGAGTGCCATCGGCGTGATCCTGGAGCGGATTTTTTCCAGTGCCTTGCAATATTCAATAGCAAGGATGTTGTTTGGCGAAGAGAGCAGGTCTGAAACTTCACTCAAATGCAGCCCCACCTCACCGGGCAGCCGCAATGAATGGCGCGCATCCTTTGCGCACGCACCTGTATATTGGTTCAGCGCCTCTGCGCGCGCGCGCGGAAACGTAAGTCCTCTGCGCAGGCCTTCCTGCAGCGCAAGCCGGTATGGCTCTGGTTCCATAAGCAAAATTCGCGCCAAAGCCTGAAACATTCCGACATCTACCGTCGCGGATGTCCCGGATTCTCCAGCCATTTCCACGCCACCGCAAAGCGAATCAATCACACCCAGAGCATCCAGCAGGCGCACTGCCCCTTCCGCGAAATACTCCGCGCTGCCGGTGGCATAGCTAAGAGGCAATTCAAGTATCAGATCTGCGCCGCAGCGCAGAGCCATTTCCGCACGGGTATACTTGTCAAAAATCGCCGGAGCTCCGCGCTGCACATAATCCGGGCTCATCACTACTACAGCATAGTCCGCTCCGGAAAGCTCTTTCGCTTTCTGAAGATGATATTCATGTCCGGTATGAAATGGATTATACTCCGCAATAATTCCGACAGTACGCATGGACACCGCTCCATTTTATTCCTAAATTTCAAAGTAACATAACACGGGACTTGGCGTTCCTTCCCCTGACAGCGCAATTAATTCTTAAAGCTGTGGATCGGCGCAGGGATTCGTCCTGTGCGCCCGACGAACGCCTCGCATGAAAATGGATTCACGGGCATAATCGGCGCGTATCCGAGCAGGCCTCCGAATTCCACCATGTCTCCGACATCCTTTCCGATCACCGGGATCAGCCGGACTGCTGTCGTCTTCTGATTCACCATGCCAATCGCCATCTCGTCCGCAATAATACCAGAGATCGTTGATGCGCTCGTACTGCCCGGAATCGCGATCATATCGAGGCCAACCGAGCAGACACAGGTCATCGCCTCCAGCTTTTCCAGAGAAAGCGCCCCGGCCTGCACCGCATCGATCATCCCCTGGTCTTCGCTGACCGGAATAAACGCTCCGCTCAGGCCTCCGACATAAGAAGAAGCCATCACACCGCCCTTTTTCACCTGATCATTCAAAAGCGCAAGCGCAGCGGTCGTCCCTGGCGCTCCAGCATACTCCAGGCCAATCTCACAGAGGATATCCGCCACACTGTCCCCGATCGCCGGCGTCGGCGCAAGAGACAGATCGATGATCCCAAACGGAATGCCAAGCCTTCTGGACGCTTCCTGCGCAACCAGCTGCCCAACACGGGTCACCTTAAACGCAGTCTTTTTAATCGTCTCACAAAGTGTCTCAAAATCTGCGCCGCGCACTTCCTCAAGCGCGTGCTTTACTACACCGGGGCCACTGACGCCAACATTGATCACGGCATCGCCTTCCGTCACACCATGGAATGCGCCTGCCATGAAAGGATTATCATCCGGCGCGTTGCAGAAAACAACGAGCTTGGCGCATCCTAATGAATCCTCTTCTTTCGTCCGTTCGGCTGTCTGTAAAATCACTTCTCCAAGCAGCCGGACCGCGTCCATATCAATGCCGCACTTCGTAGAGCCGACATTGACAGAACTGCACACGCGCTCCGTTTCAGAAAGCGCCTGCGGAATCGAACGGATCAGAAATTCATCCGCTTTTGTCATCCCCTTAGAGACCAGCGCAGAATAACCGCCGAGGAAGTTCACGCCTGCCTCCTTCGCCGCCCTGTCAAGCGTCCGGGCGATGGTCACGTAATCCTCTGATGAACGGCAGGCGCTTCCTCCGACCAGGGCAATCGGCGTCACGGAAATCCGCTTATTTACGATCGGGATCCCATATTCATGCTCAATCTCCTCGCCCGTAGAAACCAGGTCTTTTGCAACATGCGTAATCTTACGATATATATTCTCATTCAAAGTATCCAGATCGTCTGTGATACAATCCAGCAGGCTGATGCCCAGGGTAATAGTCCTGACATCCAGGTTTTCCTGCGTGATCATTTTATTTGTCTCGCTTACCTCAAATAAATTTATCATGTCATACCCCATCCTGCCTGTCAGATCCGATGCATCATGTTAAAAATATCCTCATGCTGACAGCGAATTGACACGCCAATCTGTTCTCCCACCTTTTCCAGCTCCCCGGCGATCTGCGCGCCGCTCTTTGGCGACTGGGTTGCATCTGTCACCATCATCATATTAAAATATCCCTGCACAATCGTCTGCGAAATATCGAGAATATTGACATTGTTCTCCGCCAGATAGGTACACACCTTCGCGATAATACCGACGGCATCTTTCCCTACTACGGTAATGATTGTTTTTTTCATACGTGGCTCCTTCTTCTTACAGATAATGGCTTCAAGCCGTCCTGTCCTCTGAAAATAACTTCTTTGTGCCTTTTCCATTCAAGCATCGGTTCCTCCGCATACTCGTATGCGTCAGCTGTGACGGCACTGCCGCCTTTCATGAGCGCCCATGCGCATCAGACCGCAATCATCTCAGACGGATGGTCTCTTCCGGCGATCCGGATCGGAAAATCCGTTCCTTTAAAGGGATTATCGCCCAGCGTAATCTCTTCCGTGACTGTCATCAGCGCCAGATCCTCCAGATTATTCTCCTGACTCAGATGTCCAAGCAAAATGCCCTTCATATTCTCATGCAGGATCTCACCGACCAGACGCCCGGCGTTGTCATTCGAGAGATGCCCTTTCAGTCCCAGAATCCGCTGCTTGAGGTAATAAGGGTATCGCCCGACCTGAAGCATGTTGATATCATGATTCGATTCAATCAGAACCGCATCCAGCTGCTGCAGATGATCTACCACATAGTCGTCATAGTAACCGAGATCGGTTGCCACGGCAACGCTTTTTTCCTCATGGCTCAGCCGATAAGCGACCGGCTCCGCCGCATCGTGAGAGACGCGAAACGGAAGCACGTCCAGATCCTGAATCAGAAAATGCTGATCCGGCGTAACCTCATGAAACAGGGTTTCATCCACCGTTCCGAGCATATGGTTACTAAGCATCTCATGCTTCGTCCCGGCAGAGCAGTATACCGGAATCCCGTATTTTCGGGCAAGAACTCCCAGCCCCCTGATGTGGTCTGAATGCTCATGCGTAATCAGGATCGCATCGAGCTCCTCCGGTTTGCGGTCAATCTCCTTTAAACCGGCTACAACCTTCTTTCCGCTGATACCCGCGTCAATCAGCACACTGGTATGCTCTGTCCCTGCAAAAATACAGTTCCCGCTGCTGCCGCTGGCAATGCTGCAAAAATTCATCTGTATCAATCCTTATGTATAATATAGAATAAACGACATAAGCCTTTTTCCTGTCTGCGTGCAGCTGTTTTGATTCGCGAAACAAATTATTGCCGAAGGCTTTTGCATACTACCACAAACTACGGGAACAATCAATTGTATTTTTTCTTTATCCATTCATCAGCCTGCGCACAGGCACGTGACACATCATCGCTGCTGTTGTCAATCACCACCTGAGAGCGCCGCCGGAATTCTTCCTCGCTTAATTGATTTTGCATAATCTGGCGCACCTTTTCCCTGGAATATCCGCGTGATTTCATCAGGCGTCTCATCCGCGTCTCCTCATCCGCGTAGATATACCAGACTTCATCGCAGATTTCATCGTAATGATCCTCCAGAAGCAGTGCCGCCTCGATCACGATGATGGAGCATTTAGAACCAGACGAAGCGATTTTCTCCAGAATCCGCTCTTTTACCGCCGGATGCACAATCGCGTTCAGCTGCTCCATCTTTTTTCGATCCGCATATACGACTGCGCCAAGCAGCCCCCGGTCGATGGTGCCGTCTTCTTTCAAAATTTCCCTGCCAAATATCTCTGTAATACGTCTCCAGCAGGTTTCTCCGGGCTGCTGTACCTGGTGTCCGATCTTATCCGCCTCCAGAATACAGGCGCCATAATATTCATTCAAATAGGAAAGAAGAGTGCTTTTCCCGGCTCCGACTCCGCCGGTGATGCCAATTACTTTCGCTTTTTTTTCTATTTTGTCCGGAATCATTCTTCTTCTCCAGTCATTTCCATAAATCGCAGCAAATGCTCTCAATCCTTTTTTCAGGCAGCCGAACCGAAGAAAACAGAAATATTACTTTGCCTCATACCAGTTTTTTCCGTCATGAATATCTACTTCCAGCCTGACACGCAGATCAGCTGCATTCTGCATTTCGCGCACCATAATCTCCCGCACCTCATCAAGTTCCTCAATGGCAGTTTCCACCAAAAGCTCATCGTGTACCTGAAGAATCAGCCTGGACTTCATTTTCCGGCTGTGCAGACAGGCATTGACCCGGTTCATCGCGATTTTTATAATATCAGCCGCAGTACCCTGAATCGGCGCATTCATTGCCACGCGCTCGCCAAAGGAGCGCTGCATGAAATTGGAAGATTTCAGCTCCGGCATCGGGCGGCGGCGGCCAAACATGGTCGACACATATCCGTCTCTTTTTGCGTCCGCTACTGCTTTGTCCTGAAACTCTTTAATCCCCGGATACGTCTTAAAGTATTGCTCAATATATTCCTTTGCTTCTTTTTGCGTGATACTGAGGTTCTGGCTGAGTCCAAAGGAACTGATGCCATAAACAATGCCAAAATTCACCGCCTTTGCGTTGCGGCGCAGCTGCCCCGTTACCTCCTCTGGGGCAACATGGAAGACCTTTGCGGCGGTAGCCGTATGGATATCCTGTGCCTCCTGGTATGCCTGGATCAGATCCTCGTCATTCGAGAAATGCGCCAGCACGCGCAGTTCTATCTGCGAATAATCGGCATCCAGAAATACATAACCGTCATCCGGCACAAATACCTTGCGGATCAGCCGCCCCAGCTCCATGCGGATCGGAATGTTCTGCAGATTCGGATCTGTGCTGCTAATCCGACCTGTCGCAGTGATTGTCTGATGAAACTTTCCGTGGATTCTGCCGTCAGCCGAAATAAAATTCGCCAACCCGTCCACATAAGTCGATTTCAGCTTTGTCATCTGACGGTATTCCAGGATATCCGATACAATCGGATAATTCTCAGCGAGCTTATCCAGCACATCCGCAGCCGTGGAATAGCCGGATTTTGTCTTCTTCCCATGCGGAAGCTGAAGCTTTTCAAAGAGAATCACGCCAAGCTGCTTCGGAGAATTGATGTTAAATTTCTCGCCTGCCTGCTGATAAATGGCGGCTTCCAGCTCCGCAATACGTCCGGTCAGCTGCTCCCCGTAGTTCTTCAGCTCCTGCGCCTGCACGCGGATCCCCGCGCGTTCCATATCCGCAAGTGTAAAAACCAGCGGCATCTCAATCTCATCAAACAAAGGCTTCATTCCCATTGACACAAGCCGCTCTTCCATCACCGGAAAAGCCTTCCAGAGAACCAGCGCCAGACGGCAGGCCCAGGATACAAACTCATCCGGCTTCTCTTCCATCGCCTGTATCAGGGTGTTTTTTCCAAAAAGCTCCGCGCGGGAAGGAATCATCCAGTCCAGATATTCTTTCGCAAGATCCTGGCTGTCGTAGCTGTCCTTGAGCGGATTCACCAGATAAGCGGCAATCGCCGCATCAAACAGGCGGCACTGCTTTTCTTTCGCATTCGCAGGTGCCGACTGCGAATCCAAATCAGCATCCACGCCGGAGGACACCACCGGAAGCGGAAATCCAGGTGCATCCGTATTTAAATATGGGAGCTGTTCTTTCAGATGCCAGGTGACGGATACACCTCCTGCCGCGATCAGTTCCGAAAGCTTGTCGCAGAGATACTCCTTTGTCTGGAAACCGCAGCATTCCAGGAAATAAGCCTCCCCGTCTGCGCCGCAAAGCACAATTCCCAGAAAAGAATCCCTTTCTGTCAGCAGATAAAACGCATTCGTGCCGCCGCCAAGCCGGGAAAACAAAGCTTCCGCCTCACTCAGGTCGCGGAGCAGGCAAAAATGCTCCGTCTCCTGCGGCTTCTCCTCCTCTACCTGAAAACGACCCAGCAGGTTTTTAAATTCCAGCCTTCGGCAAAGCTGTAGCGCGTCCGCGGTGTACAAAACGCCCAGTCTGGCATCTTCCTTTTTCAGTTCCACTGGCGCGGCAAGATCAATCGTGGCCAGCACCTTGCTCATCTGTGCCAGATCATAATGCTCGCGCAGCGCGTTTTTTGCGCGCGTCGGCATGATTTCCTCCACATGCGCATAGGCATCCTCAATCGAACCAAACTGCACGATAATCTTTGTGGCTGTCTTCTCTCCAATACTCGGAACTCCCGGAATATTATCTGACGCATCGCCCATCAGCGCTTTCACATCAATGAACTCTGTCGGCGTCACCTGATAGCGTTCTTTCACATCCCTCGCATAGTAATTCTCAATCTCCGTCCCGGTCGCCTTTGTTTTGGGAATCCGCACCAGAATATCATCCGTCGCCAGCTGCAGCAGATCACGGTCGCCGGAGAGAATTGTCACAGAAAGCCCTTCCTTTTGCATCTGTCTGGAGACCGTACCCAGAATATCGTCCGCTTCATAACCAGGCAACTCCAGAACCGGAATTTTCATCGCCCGCAGCATTTCTTTCATCAGAGGCACCTGCTCGTGCAGCTCCTGCGGCATAGGCTTTCGCGTCCCCTTATATTCCGCAAACATCTTGTGACGGAAGGTCGGTTCTTTCCGGTCAAACGCGACTGCGGCGTAGGATGCCTGCTCTTCCTCAAATACTTTCAGTACAATATTCAGGAAACCATAGACAGCATTCGTATGCAGACCCTCACTGTTCGTAAGATCCGGCAGCCCGTAAAATGCCCGGTTTAATATACTGTGCCCGTCTATCAGAACTATTTTTTCTTTACTCTCCGACATCTGTTATCTCCTCTTCCGATTCCGTCTCCGTCAGCAATTGCTCCGCAGGATTCCCCCGTTCCCGCATATTCAGGCGCAGGATTGCGCGCTCAAAGATACTGTCTGCGGCAAGCCCCTGCTTCATCTGTACGCCGGTATAAATACTGAGAACCAAAAGCAGCTCCGCCACCGCAAATACGACCCCCTGGAAAATCTTCGAGACCTTCCTGCGAAAAATACAGCGCTTCGCCGAACGGATATCCTCAGCAAGCAGTTTCTTAAAATCATATTCATCGTGGGCGCCTGTATCAATCGCGTCAATCGCTTTATAAACCATGAAGTAGGTATCCAGCTCTTCCATACAATCCTCACAGGATTCCACATGGTTCAGAAAAGCTTCCATATCACGCTCTGACAGCTCTTTTTTCACAAATGGGACGACCATGCGCCTGGCTTCATTGCATTTCATCGCGCACCCTCTCTTCATATCCGATCCATCGTGTCAGCCAGGGGCAATTCGCACCCCGGCTATTGCATTTTTACCGTTTCCCCATGGCGAAAGGATACCACAAAAGGCCACTTTATTCAACGCCAATTTATCGACCGGCGATTTCCTGCTGCGGTATGATACTCTTTTTTATAAAAAACTATCTGTACGGCTGACAGGTTTTCTGGTAAACTGTCTATATAATACATCGAAGAGCAGTCGGCTCCCTTCGAGCCCTGCTAAAGAAAGAGGTATCCGAATATGAAAGAAAAACTATACACCATTCCGCTCAACGACGCAGTAAATGAAAATGATGAATGCCCGTTTTGCTTCATTGAACGCAAGCTGGAACAGGACGCCATTGACTTTACAATCGGCAGCGGTTCTTCCTACATGGAAAGCGACATCCGCGAGCAAACGGACAAAATTGGCTTTTGCCGCGACCACCTGAAAAAAATGTACGACTACGGCAACACCCTGGGCAACGCCCTGATCATGAAAACCCATTACCAGAGGATCATGAAGGAAATGCACGAGCAGTTTGCTTCGTATACGCCGGGCAAAACACAGAAAATCAATCTCTTCCACCGGAAAAGCCAGGAAGGAAGCGAGAATAAAAATCCCATTCAGTCCTGGACAGAGTCAAAAGACTGCAGCTGCTACATCTGTCAGACGGTTCAGCCGACCTTCGAGCGCTACATCGAGACCTTTTTCTATCTTTACCGGCAGGACGAAGCATTCAGGGCAAAGATACTGAATGGCAAAGGCTTCTGTCTGCATCACTTCGGCATCCTCTGCCAAAATGCGGATCATTATCTGAATGAGAAGGAGCGAGGCGAGTTCTATCCCGCCATGTTTGACGTGATGGAGAAAAACTTCGCCCGCATCGAGGAAGATATCTCCTGGCTGGTCGACAAATTCGATTACCGCAACCGCGACGCAGACTGGAAAAACTCGCAGGACGCACTGACGCGCGGGATGCAGAAGCTGCGCGGCGGTTATCCGATTGACCCGCCATATAAGGCGAAATGAAACACTGCCTGTTTAAACATTCATGGAATGAAAGGAGAGTCTGCCATGTTATATCCATTTATGACACTTAATGATAATACAGAAATCGTTCACTCTGAAATGCTTGAAGATGAAACAGTGAAAGTCTGCATTGAAAAGCCTGTTTATGGCGGTTTTCATTCCGCTGTATGCTATCTTCCAGCTTACAAATGGGAAAAAATTGATGGGTTCTCCACACAGGAAATTGATTATTATCAAAGTTTTCTGGAATCAGTTTCCCATGTAATCATGGAATTAGCCAGGGATGGCGGTTTTGAAGGAGGGATGGACAGTGCCTCAAATTTTTAAAATCGGCTCTTATACCATTTACTTTTGGATGAATGAAAGCTGCCCTCTTGAATCGGTTCATGTTCATATCACATCAGGCGTTCCTTCTGGGAATGCCACAAAAATATGGATAACAAAATCCGGAAAGTGTTTATTATGCAATAACAACTCTAAAATACCAAAGAAACAGTTAAATGTGATGATAAAAATCATAGAAGCACGAAGTTCGGAAGTGATCAGCTTATGGTACGACACATTCGGGCAGATTACCTATTTTTGTTAGTCAGACAGGAGGAATTTTTATGGGCAGAGCAGGAGGCGGCGGCGGTGGCCGCTCTGGCGGAGGACACACAGGAGGCGGACGAGCCGGTGGCGGGCATAGCAGCTCCGGTTTCGGAAGAACGGGCAGCAGCAGCTCCGGACGGGCAGGCGCCGGCAGCAATATGGGAGGTTCCGCTCCGAGGGGCGGTGCCGGCGGTATGGGCAATCCCGGAGGCGGTATGGGAGGCCGCGGTTTTCGGAATCCGCCTCCGCCACGCGGTCCGCGGCGCGGTTTCTGGGGAAGGTTTTGGCCCTTCTGGGGAGGCGGCGGATATTACCGCGGCGGCGGATGCGGCGGATGTATGACCATAATCCTTATCCTGGTGATTGTCATCGTTCTGGGAGCAGTCTCTTTCACCGGTTCATTCGGAAGAAAGAATCAGAACACGGAAACAACCATAGAAGATACAGGAAGTCCTTCTTCCTCCGACTCTGGCATCAGACGGGAAAAAATAGACACCGATCTGGTCTTTGACAGCAACTGCATCCTTGATGAGCTCGGATGGTTTGAAGATGCGGACGCGGCCGGAGAAAGCCTGGAAGATTTCTTCGATGCGACCGGCGTACAGCCGTACATATACTTTATGGATTACGATGAATCGCTGACCACAGATTCCGAAAAGGAAGAATACGCCCAGCAATGGTACGAGGATAACATCGATAACGAAGGAACCTTCCTTTTCATTTACTTTGCAGAAGAAGATACCGACAACGACGTCGGGTATATGTACTACGTCTGCGGCTACGACATCGAATCCGTCATGGACGAGGAAGCCTGTGAACTCTTCTGGGATTATGTAGACGAATACTGGTATTCCGATCTTTCTACCGATGACATGATCGCAGAAATCTTCAATTCCCTCGCCGCCGCAATCATGTGAATTAACAATTCAGACCAGCATCAAAATGAAAAGACAGCCCGTGCAGATTTATCTGCTAAGGGCTGTCTTTTCATTTTGGGATGGGCGGAACGCCCATCAGTCACAGACATATGACGCGTCAGCGGCATATAGCCTGCGCAGCAGGCGGTCTGCGGCCTGCTGGTCTGAATTGCCGCGCTGGGCGCGTAAAAAATGAAAAAACAGCCCCTCGCCGGGTGGCATCCCGTCCAAAGGGCGGACGGGATATTCCGTGCAGATTTATCTACTAAGGACTGTCTTTTCATTTTGAGGTTTGTAGATCTTATTCCGCGTCCGTGATCTCCGAATGCAGCTGCTGTAAGGATTTCACTTCTCCGTTCCCATGCTCTTTCACATAGCGGATACCGCGCGCGGTCACTCTGGCGGCCGCCATGGTCGTCATGTAAGGAATCTTGGCCTTAATCGCTGCCTTCCGCAGATAGCTGTCGTCATGGGCGCTCTCTTTGCCAACCGGCGTATTGACGATCATATCAATATTGCCATTCGTAATCAGGTCAAGGATGTTCGGCCTGCCCTCGTAAAGCTTTTTCACCTTCTCTGCCTGGATGCCATTCTCGGTCAGCAGATCACAGGTCGTACCCGTCGCAAGAATCCGGAAGCCGTCCTCCACAAAGCTTTGGGCGATCTCCACCACCTCTGGCTTATCTTTGCTGCTGACAGAGATCAGCACGGTGCCGGAAAGCGGCAGCTTTGTCTGCGTCGCCTCCTGTGCCTTGAAAAAGGCCTCGCCATAGTCCGGGGAGAGTCCAAGCACCTCACCGGTCGAGCGCATCTCTGGTCCGAGGAGCGGGTCAACCTCCGGGAACATATTGAACGGGAATACCGCCTCTTTGACACCGTAATACGGAATATTCAGTTCCTTTAAAGATGCAACCGGCGAGGGGCGTCCGGTGATCTCGGAGGTCACGATATCCGTCGCCAGCGGCACCATGCGGATATTGCACACCTTGGAAACCAGCGGCACCGTGCGGGAAGCGCGCGGGTTTGCTTCTAATACGAACACTCTGCCATTCTCAATCGCGTACTGCATATTCATCAGGCCCTTTACGTGCATTTCTTCCGCGATTTTCTTCGTATATTCCTTAATGGTTTTTACGTTTTCCTCCGAGATGTGTACGGAAGGAATGATGCATGCAGAGTCGCCCGAATGAATCCCGGCCAGCTCGATGTGCTCCATCACAGCAGGCACAAACGCATGTGTGCCGTCACTGATCGCGTCCGCCTCACATTCCAGCGCGTGGTTCAGGAACCGGTCGATCAGAATCGGACGATCCGGCGTTACGCCGACCGCAGCCGCCATATAATTCTCCATGCTGTCGTCATCATACACGACCTCCATCCCTCTGCCGCCAAGAACATAGGAAGGGCGCACCATAACCGGATAGCCGATCTCTTTAGCGATGGACTTCGCCTCTTCGACGTTGACAGCCATCCCCGATTCCGGCATCGGAATATTCAATTTTTCCATCATTGCGCGGAACTGGTCACGGTCTTCCGCCAGATCAATGACAGACGGCGCGGTTCCCAGAATCTTCACGCCATTCCGCTCCAGGTCAGCCGCCAGATTCAGAGGAGTCTGCCCGCCAAACTGCGCGATGACGCCGAGCGGCTTTTCCTTCTTATAAATACTTAGCACATCCTCCAGCGTCAGCGGTTCAAAATAAAGCTTATCAGAGGTATCATAGTCCGTCGAAACGGTCTCCGGGTTGCAGTTGACGATGATCGTCTCAAAGCCAAGCTTTTTCAGCGCCAGGGAGGCATGAACACAGCAGTAGTCAAACTCAATTCCCTGCCCGATGCGGTTTGGACCGCCGCCGAGGATCATGATTTTCGGCCGATCCTCTTTGATCGGGTTCTTATCCGGTGCGTTATAGGTCGAATAATAGTAAGCGGAATCCTGTGTACCGCTCACATGCACGCCCTCCCAGGCTTCCTCCACACCGAGCGCAATGCGGCGGTTCCGGATATCATCCTCCGGCACTTCGAGAATCTGGCTCAGATATTTGTCAGAGAAGCCATCCCTTTTTGCAGAGATCAGTGCTTCATCCGCCGGAAGCTGGCCTTTGTTCGCGCAAAGCGCTTCCTCTTCTTCCACCAGCTCCTTCATCTGCCCGATGAAATATTTCTTTACCTTTGTAATCTCATAAATCTCATCTATAGTCGCCCCCTTGCGCAGCGCCTCATACATCACAAAATGGCGCTCGCTCGACGGCGTGATCAGCATAGAGAGCAGTTCTTCCTTTGACTTTGTATCAAAGTCCTTTGCGTGGCCAAGTCCATAGCGCCCGGTCTCCAGCGAGCGGATCGCTTTCTGAAAGGCTTCCTTGTAGGTCTTACCGATGCTCATGACCTCGCCGACCGCACGCATCTGCGTACCAAGCTTGTCCTCCACACCCTTGAACTTTTCGAAAGCCCAGCGCGCAAATTTGATCACTACATAATCGCCATCCGGCACATATTTATCCAGCGTACCGTACTTTCCGCAGGGAATATCCGAGAGAGAAAGTCCGGAAGCCAGCATTGCTGACACCAGCGCAATCGGGAAGCCGGTCGCCTTAGAAGCGAGTGCCGAGGAACGCGAGGTCCGCGGGTTGATCTCAATCACGACAATCCGGTCGGACACCGGGTCATGCGCAAACTGCACATTTGTGCCGCCAATGACCTGCACCGACTCTACGATACGGTAAGCCTGCTCCTGAAGGCGCTTCTGCACCTCCTCCGAAATCGTCAGCATCGGTGCCGCACAGAAGGAATCGCCGGTATGAACCCCCATCGGGTCAATATTCTCAATGAAGCATACCGTGATCATATTGTTGTCCTTATCGCGGATCACTTCCAGCTCCAGCTCTTCCCAGCCAAGCACAGATTCTTCTACCAGCACCTGTCCGACCAGGCTTGCCTGCAAGCCGCGCGCGCAGACCGTCTTCAGCTCTTCGCGGTTGTACACCAGGCCACCGCCCGCACCGCCCATCGTATAAGCAGGGCGCAATACCACCGGATAGCCCAGCTCATCCGCAATCGCAAGCGCCTCATCCACGCTGTAGGACACCTGGCTTCTCGCCATCTCAATGCCCAGCGCATTCATCGTATTCTTAAATTCAATGCGGTCCTCGCCGCGCTCAATCGCATCCACCTGCACGCCAATGACCTGCACACCGTATTTATCCAGGATTCCCTGCGATGCAAGCTCCGAGCAGAGGTTCAGGCCGGACTGTCCGCCCAGGTTCGGCAGCAGCGCGTCCGGACGCTCTTTCGCAATAATCTGCTCCAGACGGGAAACATTCAGCGGCTCAATATAGGTGACGTCCGCAATCTCCGGATCCGTCATAATCGTCGCCGGATTCGAATTAACCAGCACGATCTCATAACCCAGCTTTTTCAATGCCTTGCAGGCCTGCGTGCCGGAATAGTCAAACTCACACGCCTGACCGATGATAATCGGGCCGGAGCCAATAATCAGTACCTTATGAATATCTGTTCTCTGTGACACTGTGTGTCCTCCCTCATTACAATCTGCGAGCCTGACACTTTCTGTCAGGCTCGCCAAAACACGTTTCGCATGTGTGATCTACGTTCCTGTAGTCCTTATGGTTTTCTATCGTTCCGAAGCATTACTTTACAACAATATTTACAATCTTCTTCGGCACATAGATTTCCTTCACTACCGTTCCGGCTAACTTCACGCCGAGTGCCTCGCGCCCCTTTGCGATCGCCTCTTCCTTTGAGGTATCGACCGGGATGGAGATAACTGCTTTAGTCTTACCGTTGATCTGCACCGGAATCTCGATCTCATCGTCCTTCATGGCGTCCGCGTCTGCTTCCGGCCAGACGGTGTGGAATACAGAATCCGTATGCCCGTACATCTCCCAGAGTTCCTCCGTAATGTGCGGCGCAAACGGCGCAAGCAGCTGGATGAAGGTCTCGATGGTCTCACGGTCAACGCCGCCAGATTTTCTTGATACCTCGATCAGCTTATTGTTGTACTCCATGAAACCGGAAATAACCGTATTCAGGCTGAAGCTCTCCAGACGCTGGGTGATGTCATACACCAGCTTGTGGCGGATCTTGACCATTTCTTTGGTCTCTGCCACATTAGCCTCCAGACTGTCGCAGGCAAGCTTCCAGAAACGGTTCAGGAAACGGTACACACCGTCAATTCCGCGGTCGTCCCATTCCGCATCCAGTTCCGGCGGTCCCACAAAGAGCTCGTACATACGCAGTGAGTCACAGCCATAGTCGCGCACCAGGTCGTCCGGAGACACCACATTGCCCTTCGACTTGCTCATCTTAATGCCGTTCTTACCGGTGATCATACCCTGGTTGAACAGCTTCTGGAACGGCTCGTCAAAGTCGATCACGCCGATGTCGCACAGGAACTTTGTATAAAAACGGGAATACAAAAGATGCAGCACCGCATGCTCCACCCCGCCGATATACATATCGACGGGCAGATACTTATCCGCTTTCTCCCTGGAAACCAGCTCCTTATCGTTTTTATTATCTACATAGCGCAGGAAATACCAGGACGATCCCGCCCACTGAGGCATGGTATTCGTCTCGCGCTTCGCGTCCGCACCGCAGACCGGGCACTTGCAGTTCACCCACTCGTCAATTGCAGCCAGCGGAGACTCGCCCGTGCCGGTTGGTTCATAGGATTCCACCTCCGGCAGGCGCAGCGGCAGCTCCTCCTCCGGCACCGGAACATTCCCGCAGTGCGGGCAATGGATGATCGGAATCGGCTCGCCCCAATAACGCTGGCGGGAGAATACCCAGTCGCGCAGCTTATAATTCACCGTCGCGCGGCCGATACCCATCTCTTCAATGATATGCGGCGCTTCTTTTTTCAGCACCGCCGACTCCATACCGTTCCAGTCACCGGAATTGATCATCGTTCCGGATGCAGCGGTATAAGCCTCCGTCATATTTTCAATCTCCTGGCCATCTTTGGCGATAACCTGAATGATCGGAATGTTAAATTTGGTCGCAAATTCAAAGTCACGGTCGTCATGCGCCGGTACGCACATGATCGCGCCGGTACCGTAATCCGCCAGCACATAATCCGAAAGCCAGATCGGGATCTTCTTGCCATTCAGCGGATTAACCGCGTAGGAGCCGGTGAACACACCCGTTTTCTCCTTATCCTGCATACGGTCAACATTGGAACGCATGGAAGAATCAAAGATATACTTCTCCACGTCCGCTTTCGTCTCCGGCGTCGCCAGAGAAGCGGCCAGCGCATACTCCGGAGCAAGTACCATAAAAGTCGCGCCGTGCAGCGTATCCGGACGGGTCGTATAGACGGTAATCTTTTCCTCTCTTCCATCAACAGGGAACTCTACCTCAGCACCGTAGGATTTGCCGATCCAGTCAGTCTGCATCTTCTTTACCTTCTCCGGCCAGTCCAGCTTATCCAGATCATTCAGCAGACGATCCGCGTATTTCGTAATGCGCAGCATCCACTGGCGCATATTCTTCTTTGTCACCGGAGAACCGCAGCGCTCACAGCAGCCATTGACGACTTCCTCGTTCGCCAGGCCGGTCTTGCAGGACGGACACCAGTTAATCGGGAATTCCTTCTCATAAGCCAGGCCATTTTTAAACATCTGCACAAAGATCCACTGTGTCCACTTATAAAACTCCGGATCCGTCGTGTTTACCTCGCGGTCCCAGTCGTAGATCGCTGAGATATCATTGATCTGCTTCTTAATATTCTTCACATTCTCAGCGGTCGAAATTGCCGGATGGATGTGCTTTTTAATCGCATAGTTCTCCGCCGGAAGGCCAAATGCGTCCCATCCCATCGGATGAATCAGGTAATACCCCTGCATCAGCTTATATCTGCTCCAGACATCCGAGATCACGTATCCTCTCCAGTGACCCACATGAAGTCCATTCCCCGACGGATAAGGGAACATATCCAGGCAATAATATTTCGGCTTCTTGCCATCGTCTACATTCACCGGGTTCTCCTCCCAGTGTGCTCTCCACTTCTGTTCGATGGCTCTGTGATTGTACGGTGCTGCCATTTTTTCACTCCTCCTAATTCCTGTCCCGCATTGGTTTTTATGCGGGATATGTTCCGATTTGCGAAGCAAATCGAGAACACTGTCGCAGGCCGCGCCATTGCGCTTAGCGCAATTTCGAATGCACGGCTCTCCCGCAGGCCGCGCCTACAGCGCGCCTAATTCCCCGTTATTCTATGCCCGAACAGCGGTTTTTGTCAAGTTATTGTTATCCTTTCTGCATAGCCAATTCATTTCCATTACACATCAATCGGCGGAATACATTCTTCTCCGCAAAAAAACTGTGGTATTTTTCTTTTAAATGCGTTATCCTGTTCTGAAAGACGATTACCGTGTATCATCCTTTTCGGTTCTTAACCGTACAATCCTTTTGCAATACCGAGGCTAAAATGGACAGAACAATCCGTTACCAGATTCAAAAAGAAGATGCCGGAATCCGCGTAGAGCAGTTTCTCCGGCACAGATTTTATTCCAGGCAAAACCTGGCACAGTTAAAAAAAGAAGGTGCCACCTGGCGAAACGGCCAGGCCTGCCCTTTGAAACAAACGCTCTCCTGCGGGGACATTCTGGAAGTGCGTATCCTCGAGGATTCCTGTTCAGAGAACATTCCGGCTGCAGCCATCCCCCTCTCCATTGTCTACGAAGATGAGGATATCCTGGTTGTAAACAAACCCGCCGGTCTTCCCATGCATCCCTCCAGGGACAATTTCTATTATTCGCTGGCAAACGCTGTGATGTACTACTACAGAAACAGCGGCCGCTTTGTCTTTCGTTGCACCAATCGGCTTGACCGGGATACCTCCGGCCTGACTGTGATTGCAAAGCATCCCGTCAGCGCAAGCGTCCTTGGTTCCATGGTGAAATCGAAGGGAGACGGATCGCGTCCGGTAATGGAGCGGGAGTACCTTGCGATCGCCTGCGGCGCTGTCACACCGGCAGACGGTACCATTTGCGCGCCGCTTGCACGCAAAGAGAACGCTCTGTCTTTGCATGCATTCCATCCAGTGGCGGCGCCGGAACGGTCCATTGAACGCTGTATCGATTTCGAACACGGGGAACGAGCCGTCACACACTACCGTGTCCTTGAGACCAAAAATGGATACAGCCTCCTCTCCCTCCTTCTGGAGACAGGCCGTACCCATCAGATTCGTGTCCATATGGCATACCTGGGGTATCCGCTTGCCGGAGATTACCTGTATCATCCGGCCTGCAGGGCAGCCGCCACCTGTACCTTTCCTGCTGCGCAGCTGCAGATTCAGGAATCACCAAAGAACGAGGGAACCACATCGATTTCCACGCAGATTCCCTCTGTCACCGTGCCCATGGAACTCACCGGTATTTCCCGGCAGGCGCTCCATGCATACCGCTTAGCATTTCCCCATCCAATGACTGGGAAACGCCTGGAATTCACCGCCCCGCTGCCGGAGGATATGCAAAAATTCGGATTTAGCCGTCTTCTCTCCACTCCACATCAATCGGCGGAATGCTTTCCTCTCTGGTAAGAAAGATCCGATCCACGCGTATCCCTGACGCGACCGCATATACTTCAAGCATATGTTCTCCCGGAGTCAGCTCCGCATCCGCGAGGAGCATCCACACCCAATTCTGCTTTGTCCCGTAATTAAACAGCCTGCCGCTGCCGTACATCTTTTCCTGCGGTATCACCTTCCCATCTATACCAATAGCCACTCTGGCTGAGAACTCATCATCGTATTTCAACAGCATCCAGATCTGATAGCTTCCTCCCTCCGCCCGCATGCGGTAGT
This sequence comes from Lachnospiraceae bacterium, assembly GCA_021205225.1. Taxonomy (GTDB): domain Bacteria; phylum Bacillota; class Clostridia; order Lachnospirales; family Lachnospiraceae; genus Choladousia. The sequence goes on along the minus strand of JAJPXX010000232.1, from coordinate 4,512 downwards.
TGAGAGAAGGCGCCTGCAGGAAATCTTCCCAGGAAAGCCCCTCTGCGGCAATGTGCATCGCCAGCCCTGTTCTTCCAGCTGTCTCTGACTGTACATGTTCCCAGGCGATTCCCGATAAATCTGCTGTCCGATACGCATCTTTGGAATCCAGAAGAGCGCACTCACAATCAATTCGTATCTCACCGTTTCTTTCTGCAAAGATTCCTCGCTTCATTTTGGAAAATACATTTTTGGTGCCATCCACCTCACAACTGTATTTCTTTTCTCCCAATGCAGTCTGCCGACGTACCACATTTTTCAGAAACAGGCGGTTGCTCGCCCAGAAATTTTTCCCGGCATAGATGACATCCGGTAGTTCCGCTTTCACACCTTTAAAGAGATTCTGAAATAATTCTGACACAGTAGCCGTGTCAAAGGAAAATTCATACGGGCCATACCCAGGATCTCTGTTGTATTGTGCGTGATAGTTCTCCTCTGGGCCAAGGTTGGAAGCCGTATACCCCTGCGTATAAATCACGATTTTTGAGAAAGACACATACCGATCCAGCGCCCGTATCCGCAGTATATGTCTGCCGGCCGCGATATATGGCAGCCGCAGATACAGCTTCTCGACATTGTTCATCACGTTCTCCCGCCAGCTTCCGCGCCACTCATCCGCTGACGGAGACTCCAGAATGCCCGCGCTCTTGCCATCAAGGAGCACTTCCAGACGAATCCTTCCCGTGGAGTTCAGGGATGGAAAACGATAGAGTTCCAGAAGAAATTCCCCTTCAGAGATAAAGTACAGTTCATATTCCAGCAGAGCGCCCTCCTCCGCTTCCATGAGGCTGCCTTCATACCTTCCCAGGTAATCAATTTTGTGCCAGCCTTCGTTTCCTGTAAAATGATCCGCGAGAATCGAAATGCAGCCCTCGCCTTCTGTATAACCATTTTCCGCATGCCAGATTGCAGCATATTGTTTTTCCTGTATTTCGTCCTCCTGGCGATTAATTTTCAGATTGCTCGCTGCCTGAAAGCCTGCTCTCCGATTGTCCTCTTCCAGACATTCTGTCTCCTGCTGACCATGTTCCTGGCACAGCACATCTTCTTTCTGAATCACCAGCGCCGGCTTACACGCCGGATAAAGGGCCGTACAGGGCGGTCGGAATTCCTCCGGAGTCAGGATTCTGTCCCATTTTCCGCCGCACATTTCCTTATTATAGTAATACAGCAGATCCCGCTTCCGGTCATCTGCTTCCCTGGAAAGTGCTGTACAGGTGTCCGCGTCAACCATTCGTCCCTGACTGTACATCAAAGCGCTTCTGTCCGCATAATAGAAAGAAACATTAATCAAATATCCGGCATAGATTTTCAAAGCAAACAGCTGCAAAAACGCATCTCTCTCCGCATCGGGGAGCGACTGGTGAATCTTCACTGTACGCTCGAAAAGCTCCTCGTACCGGAGCATGCGGCGTGCCGCTTCATTCCCGTACGCAGTCTGGGAAAAGACGTTCGCTTTCATGTGTTCGACCTTCCGCACATTGGTAATCTGCGTAAAATCGCGGTAGATTGCCGCTGCTTCTTTTCCATGACGGCCTGTAAAATTCTGATCGATCCAGCCCTCTGTAAAGGCGCAGACATCCCCCGTCGTCGGTTCTTCTCTCCCGATTTCCCAAGCATAGCGCAAGAAAAAGGTAATATCCTGCTCCAGCGGCTTGATGGCTCCGGCGTTCAATACCCAGAGCTTTCGAATCCCGTTTTCATACGATTTTCGCAGCTCATTTTTCACATGTGCGAGCGGCATGGAATTAAAAAACAGGTAGCTCATACCCGGATGCGCCCAATAGGAAGCGTGATAGTACAGGCCGTGTCCTCCGGCGCGCATCTGTTCCTTCTCATTCGGATAGCGGCGCATATAGCCGAAATTATCATTTGCCCAGATCAGAGTGATATCCTCCGGCACGGAAAGCCCCGCGTCATACAAGGACAAAACCTCTTTGTAAGGTACGAAGGTCTGGAAAGTATGTGCATTTCCTGTAACTTCTTCCAGGATTTCACGCTGATCCGTAATTACCTTCTCCAGCAGGGCGACCTTTTGCTTCCTCTTCTCTTCCTCTGAAAGGTCATTTCTGCTGTCGATCTTTTCCGCGACAAAGCCGCTGTCATGGATGCCGCGCATCCCCACGGTATAGCTCACCTCATAACCCAGGTTCTGCTCGACGCTCCCTCTCCAGTAGCGCTGAATCATCTCCCGGTTTCTTCCCTCAATCGAATAATCATAAGAGACGTCCAGAGCATCATTTTCCCTACACCAGGGCGTCCACTCATTCTGATTGCTCCGAAGGAGCATATCGCAGTGAGAAGTTCCCACTACAATTCCCATCTCATTCGCAAGCCGGCCATTTTCCGGATCCATATTAAAGGCATTGACGTGCATTGCGGGCCAGATATAATTTGCTTTCAGGCGCAGCAGCAATTCAAAGACACGGGCATAGGTTTTCGGGCCGATGGTCGTTTCTTTCATATAAGCCTGGGACCAGGCTTCCAGCTCCTCCTCATCATTGATAAAAATACCCCGATACTGTACAGAGGGAGCATCCTTCTTATGAAATCCGCTTTCCAGGCAAATGCGTTCCTTTTTCTTCACCGGCACGTCCGCAAACCAGTGCCAGGGGGATATGCCAATCATCTCACAGAATTCGTAAATGCCATAAATCGTTCCCCGCCGGTCCGCCCCGGCGATATACAGCACTCCATCCGCCACCAGCAAAGAAAATGCCTCCCAGATTCCGGTTCCTTTTTTACCGGTCACGTCAGCGTGATTCGGAAGCTCCGTGATTCCCAAAGTGCCAATCACAATCCTCACTGTATCCCCGGAATACGGAGCATTTTCGTTCCTCAGGTCAACGTCATCCACAGCAGTCTCTGTGTTCTTCGCGATATCATAATCATTCACAGCTTTCTCGTACTTCACGGAACTTTCGTATTCCGCAGATCCGTCATTTTTTGCAGTCAAAAGCTTTGCGCGCGCACCGCACACACGTTCCAAATCCACGCACAAATTCTCAGCAGCCAGCCGGACCGCGATGTCCTCTTTCGAAGATAAAAATACCCTTACTTCTTCCTTTTGATTTATAATAAACTCTTTCATAAATGCGGCTGCTCCTTTAAATCAAATTGCTGGGAATAAAACAGTTATCAGCATCAATTGGAATCGGTTCTTCACACATACATATAATGCCGCCCTTCCCTCTATTCAGGGAAGCCTTGTCGATCACACTGTATTTCTTTACCTCTCGTCGATCCGGGTTGGCGCTTTTCTTGATTTCCAAGGGGTGAATTACATTGTTTTCCTCGACAAACAGGTCAATTTCTTTTGCGTTTGAATCACGAAAATATGTGATATTCACCTTGGATTTTGCGTAGGCATAGTTTTTTACCAGCTCCATCACCACATAGTTTTCATAATAGTGACCGCTGGCAGCGCCGTTTCGCAGCGTATCCGGCGTCAGCCACATGGAAAGCCAGGCACACAGGCCTGTGTCACAGAAGTATAACTTCGGGGTTTTGCTCAGCCGTTTCAATTCATTGTTGGAATAAGGGGCAAGCAGATAGATGATATGGAGCCCCACAAGCACTCCCAGCCACTCCTTTGCAGTGGAAGGAGCAATATCAGCAGACTCCGCAAGAGTCGCATAATTTACCTGTTCCGCAACCAGAGAGGCGCAGCCAACAAGGAATTTGCGAAATTTCACAGCATCTGTAATCCCTCCGGCTTCTGTCACATCACGCATCAGGTATGTGTCCACGTAGGAATTAAAATACTCTTGCATCAGTTCATCATCCGCCCCCTGAATCTGCGGCATACCACCCTCCCAAATGTGCCTGAACACAGCAATCACATCGTTTTTTGGCATTTTTTTCTGTCTTTCCTGCAGCGCAGACAGGGAAAAATCCAGTTCCTTTTCAAAGACAATCCCGGCCTTTTCCCGGGCAGACAAACTGTACAACTCCAGAATCCCGATTCTGCCTGCCAGTGTCTCACGGACTTTTTTCATCATCCCATATTGCTGAGAACCGGTCAGCCAAATCAATCCCGTTTCCTCGCTTTCGTCACAGATAACCTTGATCTGTTCAAACAGCTCCGGAGCCTTTTGCACCTCGTCAATTAAAATCGGCGGCTTGTAGGTCTGAAAAAACAAAACAGGATCTGTCTGTGCCAATTCTCGAGCTATCATATTGTCCATGGTCACATAGGTGCGTTCGCTGCCCTCTGACAGATGCTTAAGCATAGTGGTCTTTCCAACCTGGCGGGCGCCGGTGATAAGGATAACTTTAAAAAAATCATTCAGTTTTAAGAATTTTCTCTCAAGCTCTCTTGTAATATATTCCATAATGCCTCCTTATATTTATGAAAATCGGTGATTGATTTTTATTTTATCTTAAAGCTACAGGAAAGTCAATGCTCCGTTGCTACTTATCAGGGTTGTTTCACGAAGTTATTTGATGTAAGCATAAGCTCCTTTGATGTGA
>JAJPXX010000166.1 GCA_021205225.1 Lachnospiraceae bacterium | reverse complement strand
ATAGAATGTTTGTCAATCATTAAAAAATGTTTTGCAGTGAATAAAAGCATTTTACATGCTTTCGAAAAGAATCGGGAAAATAATACAAGAGGAACCGCTAAAAAGCGGTTCCCTTTTTTCAAAGTGAGACATTCCTCCGAAAGCCATTAAAAGAACGCCCGCCCGCTTTTCTGAAAATACGGCCTGTACTCTTCCGCATAAGGTTCCAGGTTCAGATTTTTCATCCCGAAAGAGCCATCGGAAAAACACATGGTCTCGGGCGTTTCCGATGTGTATGCAGTCCAGGCAGGCACAGTATCCCCATTCGGATTCCCGCTCCTGGCGAAGTTGCACCAGTAGTCTACCATGGCGTCTGACAGGACATAATCATAGCCGGTCCACGGACGCCAGCAGCGCGCCATCGTTCCAAACATATACCACAGCTCGCAGGAATGCCAGCTGCCCAGCTCGTCCCCCGGAAGGCTGTGATCAAAAAAATAGGTGTAGATGGTTGCACTGCCATGCCTGGCATTCCAATCTCCCAGCGCATTCTGAGAGCTGAATGCGGACGCGCGGTTTTTCAGGCGCGCTTCCTCATCATTTTCCGCAGTAAAATGAATCAGCCCACTGTCGCCTTCTACCGTTCCGCACATGATCGCGTCGCAGTTTATGCGCCCCTCAAGGATACTTTTGCTGGGGGCTTCTATGAGATTGTATCCGTCCAGGCATGGATGAAAACCCAGCCCGCCGCCTCTTTGTTCCATCACTATACTCATTGTACTATACAGCAGCTTATAGAGTTCTTCCGCCGGAGCAAGCATCGTCTGTTCAAAAGACAGGCCGGCACGCGCCAGCAGTTCTACGCCAATCTGCTCCTGTTCCTCCATAGTTCGAAACTCGGACCAGTCGTTGATACCTCCGCCGGATTGCAGGATGACATGCCGGATCATGCCCTGACATCTGGGCGATGTCAGAAGGGTTCTTGTCGACATCGCCCCGGCTGACTGCCCATGCACCGTGATATTTTCCGGATCACCGCCGAATGCAGCGATATTTTCATATACCCACCGCAGGGCCAGGACCTGATCTTCCATCCCCATATTGCCGCTCCGTCCGTTGCGTTTCGTCAGCTCCGGGTGAGCCAGAAAGCCGAAAGCATTGCATCGATATCCAATCGAAACAAGGATGCAGCCTCTTTTGCACATGGCTTCCCCGTCAAACTCCTGCTCATAGCTATATCCCCAGCTGTACCCACCTCCGTGAATCCACAGAAAGACCGGCAAATGCTCGCCCGGCTCCTCCGCCGGAGTCCACATATGCAGCGTCAGGCAGTCCTCACCCATCTCCTTCGGTTCCGGGAAAAATTCCCGCCTGTAATGCCCATAGACCTCCCGCATCTGCACACTCATATTTCCAAATTCCGAGCAAAGCTTCACCCCATCCCAGGGATCAAGTTCCTGCGGCGGGGCAAAACGCAGCTCCCCAACAGGCGGCTTCGCGTAGGGGATCCCTCGAAACACCGTAAATCCCCGATTGTTTCCCCGCACGCCGCGAACAATTCCGTATTTTGTTTTTGCTTCTATCAGAGCCATATATTATTCCTTTCGCTTTTTACCAAAAGACATTCTAGATTCCCATTCTGATGATATGAGAGTATCAGAAAGCAAAGTAAAATGCAAGTTCTTTTCGTAAATCCGGAACCTCGAATACATAAAAGCTTAATGGTCAGCGTTGAAAACGCAATGGAAGCCGCATCCGCCGCACCGCCAGGATCTCTGCAACAAACTCCGGATCGTGTGAAATCAGCACAACCGTCTGATCCGTCTCATTCAGCCAGTGAATCAGCCATGCACGTGTATCTGCATCAAGGCCATTTTCCGGCTCATCCAGGAAGAAAAGGTCTGCGTCTTTGAGCAGTGCTCTGGCGATGGCCACACGCTTCTGTTCCCCGCCAGAGAGATTCTTGTGATCCGCGCCTACCAGACGCTCTGACAGATGCAGGATTCCTAATTCCTTCAGTACCGCATCGACCTGCCCTTTCGAAGCGTCCAGATTTCCGATCTGCACATTTTCCCGCACAGTCCCCTCGAACAGATAATCGTCTCGTTCTACTACCGCTGCCCTGCAACGCAGCTGCGCCGATACTGACTTCCCGTCTTCGCCTACGCGCAGAATTTCCGATGATTTCCTCTTTTCTTCCGATATCGTCAACACCATTTTGCCGCTATAGTCATCCTCCAGGCCACAAAGGATACGAAACAGAGTAGTCTTTCCACTTCCATTCTCTCCTTCCAACAGCAGCTTTTCACCCTTTTCCAGGGAAAGACTGACACCGGCAAAGACCTTCCTGGCTCCATAGAAAAAGCCCAGATCAGTGCAATCCAGCCGCTGAAAATCTGCCTGTTTCTCCTCATTGGCAGGAAGTTCCTCTTCCAGCTCCCGATAAAGCATCTCGACCTTATCAAAAATATTGTTCAGGATCGGAACATTCTGTACGATATACTGCGCATAGGTAAGTAAAAGGTCAAAAACCGTAAAGTATCCATACATGGCAGCAATGGCACCGACGGTAATGTTCCCGTTCGCTGCCAGAATCACACCGCAGACCAGAATCATCAACACGCAGAAGGTATCCAGCCACTTGCCAAGCCCGTTTGCCGCAGCCTCCAGCACTGCGCTTTTTTTCAGCACTTTTTCATAATATTCCTCATACAGGGAGGAAAGCTTAGAGAGAATTCCCTTTTGTATCCCATAGATTCGGATCTTCCAGGCCTGGCCAATCAGCGCAACTTCAAGATTTCTCCGGCTTTGATTATACGCTCTGGTCTCCTGATCATATTTTACACGCCACTTTTTCACCACAATTGGTATCAGAAGCTTCAGAAGGGAAATCGCAAAAACAACCAGAGTAAAGAGTACACTCACCTGCAGAGCACTGTAGAGCAAATAAGCAGTCAGAAACGGGAGCGCGAGCAGATGCTGACCAAGTAATGTCCAGTAAATCCGCATCTCGGTAGCCTCTTCGGAGATCAGATAGGCCAGATCTCCCTCATCCATCGAACGAAAGGCTGAATATTTTCGATCCAGAAAGCGCTGAAACAACATTCTCTCATGACGCAGAGTCGCGGAGAACATCTGAATCTCCGGAAGCGTAGAGAGCAGCGGTATTACGATCGACAGCAGCAGGATACACGCCAGCAGCCTCATCAGTTCTCCACGTCCGACCGAAAGATTCTGCGTCAGAACAGCATCCGCAAATCTTCCTAACACAGTCGCTATATAGGTAGTCAGCACCCCTGTGACCAATTCAGTCAGGCCATAGATAAATACAGTCAGATTCATCGCTTTCCCGCAATCTCGGATCACCTGTTTTCGTTCCGCCCTCATGACTGCATCTCCTCCCCTTCTTTTTCAGCCTCTTCACACAGTGCTCCTGAAGACACATCATCTTCGGCAGGCAGAACCGCATCCGTAAGCAGGATCACGCGGTCAGCTGTCTCATCGAGTGCCGGGTCATGCGTCACCACCATTGTAACCGCATTTCTTTCCCCTGATCGTGCTTTTTTTCTGTTATTCAGAAGCGTAATCAGTCTCCTCTCTCCTTCCGCATCAAGTCCATTGCCAGGCTCGTCCAACAACAAAACTACAGGCTGCATGGAAAAAGCCATCGCCAGGTAAACCTTTTTGCGCTGGCCGGCGGAAAGCTCATCAATTTTCCCGTCACGCAGCAATTCCTCGGAAAGCCCAAAGGAACACGCACATTTCACTGCCTCCGTCACCGAAAGTCCCTCTGTCATCTCATAAAACTGCATGGGTGAGATTCCAATACTGAGATCCTCCTGTGGCAAAAAAAGGATATCTCCCGGAAAACTCTGTGACAGCAGATGAACCGGAGCGATTCCCCGCATTGAACTCTCCTCTTCCTTCGATTTGTACATAATATCTCCACACGAAGGTATATCCCTCAGGAGACACTGACTGTCATCCGCTGAAAATCCAGACGCGCAATCCTTGAAACTGACGCAAGCAGGCAATACCAATGTAATCGCACCTGACTGTGGCAGCAAAAGTCCGACTGTCAGCTTCAGAAGAGTGGATTTTCCGCTTCCGTTGGCGCCCCGTATCAGCGTGACGCCTGGCTCTATCCTTTCGCTGAAATCGCGAATCGGCACACTCTGTTCGGAATACCGATAGCCAACCGCATCGAAATTCAGCATAATTTCATGTCTGCTTTGCTGTTCGTAGCTTTTAGACTTATCCTTTTTCGTGTTTTCCACTTTTTCCTTTCTCTCCGTCTCTTCGCCACTCACACAGTAATTCGATATTACGGTTTGGGAATTTGCAGCCTCCCCTTCCGTTTTCCCATTTTTTCTGCCAGTCATCTCCTGTCCCGTATCTGATTCGAGCCACGAAGCCAACCTCTTCTCTGCCACCTTTACCGTACCAAATTCCGGTATGGCCCGAAAAACAGAAAGAACCGCAGCAAAAAACTCAGAAGAAAGAGCGATCGACTGAATCCCAGCCTCCATACTCGTAAAGCCAAGCAACACCAGATAACCAATCAGACCATAAGTGCCGTACTGAAGGATATTTTTTAACAGGATTTCCATCGAACGTTCCACATGTATTGTAACCGTGGAACGATTCCCAATCCGGGCATATTTCTTATGCAGCTTCTTCAGCTTCCCGACCATCCAGTCATTCCGTCCATACAGCCGGATCGTAGAAAAGCCATGGTACGCTTCCAGAAAAAATCCGTCCAGCTTCGCTTCTATCTCGCGGCAGTCCTCATAATTCATCTGCATGTACCTTTTCACAATAACTGGCGGCAGGATCTGCAACAGCGAAATCAGCAAAAGAATCCCGGCTGTCACCGGACTGTAGTAAGCGATAAAAATTCCATAAACCGTCACCGTAAGAATGCCGGCCAAAAGCCCTGGTATCAGCTCTATATCACGCTTTGCAACCTCATTGAAATCATTGGTCAGTCCTTCGATGCTCTGCCCCCGCTCATTACAGTAAAGTCTGCTAAGCGGAAGGTTCAGAAGCTTACGGTAAATACTCATGCGATACGCCTGCAGAACCTCTGTTTTTTCTCTGGTCAGGGCAGCCTGCGCGGCCGCTTCTACAGCCCTCCATACAATCACAGCAAACGTCAGCGCCAGTGCAATCCTGCAGGTATGCCTGACATCCCCCTGCGTCGCAAGCGTGACTGCTCTCGCCACCAGCCTTGCCACAACAATTCCCATAGGGACAGAGAACAGACTCACGAAAAACTGATGTCTGCCCACACGCTTCATGCCCAATAAACTTTCAGATGCATCCAACAAACTCTCCCCCATCTGTTTGAAAAAAACATGCCATGCCAATTCACAGTCTTTATTATTATACTATTTATTCTCCCCCCTCCATATCCAAATTACAGGTTCTTGTATCATTTTTCCGGTTCTTTTCGATAGCATGTAAAACCGTATGCAAGCTCTTTTCGCAAATATCGTCACATGGATGTCTTCGAAAAGAATGACTGCCAACCCATGCAAACCGTTCGTATTAACGCAATATAAGCTGAAGTTTTGCTTGCATTTTTCTAATGATATGGTAGAATCATATTAAAGGAGAGTCCTGCCAACAAGTGGACATTCAAAGAGCGATGATGTCGCTGCGGTGACATCACGAGAGTCAAGGGCTATGGCAACATAGTCCTTGAACTGTTTTATGAGGTATTTCTATGACACCATTCCCATTATATGTATATCGTATGGATATAAAATACATAAGAGACCTGCAAAGAATCGATGATCGAGTTATGTCAGTATCCCCTCAGATTGGCAAGGAAGAACGCCCATTCTTGGGTGTTATTGTGATGTGCAATGGTATGAAATATTGTGTACCGCTTTCCAAGCCTAAAGAAAAACACAAACGAATGCGTAATAAAATTGACTTCAAAAAGATTGAAGTTAATGGAGATTTACTCGGTGTACTGAATTTCAACCTGATGGTACCGGTAACAGAAAAACAGATTAAAAGGATTGATACGACCATCAGAAAGCACGATAACGCTGATACAAAACGCCGCAAGGAACTTCTTGCAAAAGAGCTTGAGTGGTGTAATGAACATTTTGTGGATTTGTGCAATACAGCAAATGTACTTTATCAGAAATATGTCTCAGGGGAAAAGTTCTCTGCCAAAGCGCAACGCCTGAACTTTCCTAAACTGGAAACTGCTTGTAATACACACAATCAGAAAATCAAATAAAGAGAGCACGATCGCAAGCACTGCTATGGTATCGCAGAATTTACAGGATGACAGGCGATGGCTGATGTAAACGGACATCCTCTCTCCAGTAATTTCATTAAATTTCGCGTAGATTTCTGCTTCGGCGATTAGATCCAGCGCTTCTGTCGTCTCATCCATATAATACAGTACAAAGCAAATGCAAATTTTCAAAAGGCTGCTCTGTTTCTGCGCAAACAGCAGAAAGGAGCCGCCGGTAAATGGGTAAGGAAGGAACCAGTACAGATAACAGAACCAGCAGGAATAATGAGGAAAATTCAGTCATCACAAGAATGGATCATGGCAACCGGGAGGTAAGCATGATTGCCAGTGGCTCATCTGTGTAAATGCTTTTCATCACGAACAGCTGCCATTCATTTTCACCCGCAGTCCCGGAGCAATTACGAGTACAAATACAATTACCGTAATACTTGCTCCCACAATATCCGAAATAGTTTCCGCGTAAAATACATTTTCCAAAGGGCAAAAAACCGGAATCACAAATACGCATACAATATAAAGAATCTTTCTGAAAAATGAAATCGGCAGGGCAAACCGCAGCTGCCCCATTGCTGTCAGGCCATCGACGATCGCATACTGTACCGCAACCCCCAGCAAGCCCAACGTGTATTTTTGTATGCAGGAAGCGGATAAAACGATCAGCTTCTCTTCTTTTATAAATATCCGGGCAAATACTTCCGGTATCAGCTGCGCTGCTACACAAAGAAGAAGCATATATCCGGCACAAAGGCAGAAAACAGATTTAAAAATCTGCATCACCTTATCCGGATGCCCTGCTCCATAATGATAGCTGTATAACGTCCCGCATCCGCTCGTAATTCCCTGCGCCGGATAAAATACCAGCACCATAAAACTCTGAACAATCGAAGCGCATGAAATGTACGTGTCTCCCATCGCATCCTGGCCATATTTTCGCAGCGTAAAGTTCAGCGCGATCACAAGCAGATTATCAAACAGCATAATAAAACACGGCAGGCTTCCAATGGACAGTATCTGGTGTACAATACCAGGATTCAAATGCGTATAACCTAATCGAAACGGTGGCTTATCAGACAGTAAATATGACACCACATAGAACAATACGCAAACCTGCGCTATGACCGTAGCAACTGCCGCCCCCTGAATTCCCAAATGAAAACCATAGATAAAAACCGGGTCAAGAATCGTATTGACGACTGCGCCGATCATAACCGCAAACATACCCCGTCTGGCATTTCCAAATGCAAGAATAAACTGGTTCATCCCGGTTCCGCAAAGTGCAGCGACCGTTCCTGTTATGTAAATTCTGAAATAACTGCCCGCATACGGATACATCGTATCGCTGCATCCCAAAGCATACAGCAGTGGTCTCATGCCAAGCAGCAAAAGGACAGTAACAGCCACTGCCAGGCCGAACAGCAATTTCGCCGCATGGTTCATCGCAAGACGGGCGGTTTCGTAATCCTTTTTCCCGATCGAAATGCTCATAACCGAAGCACCACCAATGCCCACAAGGGAAGAAACAGAAGTAACAGCCGTCAATACCGGAGCACAAATGCCTATACCCGCAAGCGCTAATTCTCCCTCTCCCGCAATATTCCCGACAAAAGCCCTGTCCATAATACTGTACAAAATATTAAAGAACTGGGCAAACATCGCCGGTATCCCCAGTTTAAGTACCAGTCTGGGGATGGGAATTTTATCAAATTCATGTACCATATCATCAGCCTCTCCCTTTTTGTTTCTACGCAGGGTCAGGCAAAGTGTTTCGCGGATAAAGACACACCTGACCTTCTCGATTTAAAAGTAATTATAGCTGTTTTGCCATCTGCAGACCACGCCTTACCAGTTCTTAACCGAATACCGGGTGCGCAAGAGTACTGAACTGCTTTCCGGCCCGCTGGCGGTATCTGAAATAGCAGGTCTTTGCGGATATAACCAGCCAAGCAATTATATTGCAAAGTTCAAATCTATTATGGGCTGCACGCCGACGCAATATCGCAAACATTACAATCATTCGTCGGAATCCTTCCTAAAAAACAGCAATCGCACAGATAAATACGATCGTAAATAATAGATCAAACGTGCCGAATCCCATGCCTAAACCAATGTACATGATGGATCTCACTACAAAGGTCATTAACATCAACAAAGGAAAAGGCCATTCGATTCTTGCAAACTGTCAACCCATGAAGGAGTATTCTGATTTTATGGAATATATCCGGCAATTCATGAAAACAGAAAATCGTAATCGGGAAAAGGCCATTACCCTTGCCATCCGAAAATGCCGTGAGGAAGGGATCATGACTGAGTTTCTTAACAGA
>JAJPXX010000056.1 GCA_021205225.1 Lachnospiraceae bacterium | reverse complement strand
AATCCAAACAGTTAAACCTTATTGGTAAAATTTTATAATTATAATTGCAAAACGTTCTTCATTATGGTAAAATCATTCAAAGAATCCAAAAGAAATGGGGTGTGAGAAATGAAGAACCAGGAAGTTATCCGCCAGGTTATCAACTATATAAAGGGTGTCATGGATCAGCGTGGACTGAAAGAGGAACAGGTTGCTAATTTGTGCAATTCGCTGGGGCCGGATCACAGCGTATCTAAAAAAACAATCTATAATATGATGAAAAAACCATCCTCCACAACTATTTCCACACTGTTGAAGGTCTGTGATGCGCTCGATGTGGATCTCCAGAGCATTTTCCACACTTTAGAGCGCAATGCATCTTCCACTGGCAGCAACTCCGGCAGCCGTCTAATTTACAATATTAATGACGCTGCTTATCGAGGCTACCTTGGGGAATACCATATTTTCTATCTGAATACAAAGCCAATCAACGAGAGGTATGATGACGAACCCTTGGTTCATGGAACCCTGACATTCGATGACCGATATCATACCGGCGAATGTGCTGCCAGCCTTACCATCGAATCTGGCGACCTGAAAGACAATGGTGAGCCTTTCCTGAAAGCCTACGACGGAAACCTGGTTTACTCAAGCAACGGGACAATGTTCTGCCAGCTTGTAAGCCATCAATTCGGGGACTTCTGGAACCTCTGTTTTGAACACCGGAACCTGAATAATAAGAACCTCTCCTGTGTCCTGGGCTGCGCCTCCACTTCCTCCGCCGGCCGGAACCGCTACCCGACCATCCACCGTTTCTGCCTCTGCAACAAAGAACGCTACCCAGAGATTAATGATGCCACGCTGGAACTGATCAAAGGAATTCTGAGGGTAAAAAATGACGATATTATTATATCCGAAAAAAAAATAGCCGATTATCTCAACCAGCCAAAGCTGAATCAGACATTCAAGCGCAACATCCAGAACCTGCTCCCAATTCTGCCGAAGTATTATGCCCTGCCAAAGAATATACTCTCGCTGGAACTGGCACAGGATGATTTCGCTATGTTAATGGAAGATCTTTGCGAGCATTCTGATCTGGAAACCTCCTACCGAATCAAATCGGAGGATAACCAGCACCTGCTCTCCATATTGAAGGGTTCAGAAGTGAAAAAGAAAAGACGATATAATAGTAAGCCATCCACCGATCCCCCTGCCGCGGAAGAAGAATCAGCCGCAGCAGCAGAAACCGGGGATAGTGATAGTCCGGAATCAAACAAAAATTATAAGTAATGAAAGAATTGTAGTATGTGTGTACACGCTTGCCCATGTTTTCCGGACAGCGTGTGCACATTAGCATCTGGTTTTTAAAGCTTCTCATAAATCTCCAGCCCGGCAGTCAGCACGTTCGTATCCTTAGTGCTAATCCTTTTCCTGCCCACAGCCGCGTCCTTATCGATCCACACCCAGGCGAGTCTCTTATGACGATCAACCTTAAAGATACGGTCATCGTAACCGACAAGAGGGCCTTCCGTCACGTGCGCTCTGCCGTTTCTTATAATGCCACGCGACATTCGGATGGTATGCGCCTGGCTATGGTTATTGGCGTGATAGACAGCAGCGGTTAAAGATGTCAGGAACGAAGAGGCTTCTTCTGATAATTGCACTATGGGGAGACTGGTTCTGCTCTCACTATTTTGTTCTCCGTGATCATCCCTCTCAAAAAACACAAATTCAGGGAACACGGTAGCCGTCAATGTACGCCACTCTCCTCTCACCTTTCCGTTCTCGTCTACATTATCTCGGTTATCAAAGCATTTGCGCAGCTTTTCCATTTTGAGTTGAAATACGTGTGGGATGAAAGCATAATGATCCCAGTTAAAATGAATGGTTTTGGAATGCTGCGGCGAAATGGCTGCAGCATCCGCAAGTACTTTTCTGACACAGGGACGTCTGATATATGATGCACAAATACGAGGGGAACTATTTGAGCGAGGGGCAGCGTTTGGACGCGGCGATATGTTTAAATGGGACGCATTCACTCCGGCAATTCTCCTGTCATACATGAAGCAGGCTTCGTTTTCTGTTCCGAAATCAATCAGTCTGCCATTTACCCCTGTTGTGGAGTCAGCGTCCTTTTTATCCGCCGACTGCGGATTGTACAACGCATACAACATAATCAAGTAAGTTCCCTTTCCTTCACACTACTCATCAATCATCCGGCTCTTCCCACATCACACAAATGCGCACTCCCAGACATCAACTCCGCTGTCCTGGAAGACTTCATTCAGGCGCATCCTCAGATCCTCCTTCGTAATTCCTTTTTTAAGGACTACCTGCAGGAATCCGCCTCCTCCGGCGCCGCAGATCATCTTGCCGTCGATCAGGTCGTCGATGACAGAGAAAATCTGGTCGATACAGGTGTTGGTGCTGCCCGCATCGATGTGCTGGCTTTCCTCCCAGTGAGCAGTCAGCAGGGCTGCGAAACCGTCAACGTTGTCTTTTTCCAGTTCATAGCGCATCAGAACGGCAAGACGCTGGATGGCATCGTGTGCCTTAATTGAGGTTTTGTCATTACAAATGTATTTTCCGACCACATCGCGCAGCAGGTTCCGTGCCAGGCGGCGCTGACCGGTGTAAATCAGGGCGAAACGCTCGTTCAGCTCAGCAACTGTTTTTTCGCTTAGGATAAGCGGCGTGCAGGTGATTTTCTGAGAAAGGCCTGGCCTGGTGGTAACCATCTTGATGCCTGGCATGATGCCGCCAACCTGATCCTGCCAGCCGCCGCCTGTGGACATGAGCTGTTCCATGCAAAGAACCCTCTCAAACACCTCATTTTCTGTGGGTTCCTGCCCCATCGCATTCAATAATGCTTTCACGCAGGCACCGGCCAGGATAGAACTAGTGCCGAGACCACTGCCTTTGGGGATGTCGATGACTCTTGTGTTCATGTACATGCCGCCGCCAAGCTGCCTGCAGAGTTCTTCGACCGAGCGAACAGGAAGCGCATCTTCTGCCCGCTGTTTCAAGCCCTGCTTCGAACCATGCTTTGCCGCAGTATTCTCATTTTGCTTTGAGTTCATGTTTCCTGCACTCGCTGCCGGTATCACCCCGCAGGCGATCAGTGCCGCTTTATGCAGTGCGAACGGGTCTGATGGGTTCCGGCAGTCCTGCAGCTCCTCCAGATTATCAAATTCCTTATAGCTTCCGATGTCTGTACTTGCCAGTGCGATTACCGGTTTATCCAAACGCTTTACGGTCGCTTCAATCGGAAGCCGTCCGTTTATGGAAATTGCCGCGTTCAGCACTGTCCCGCCATTTTCCATGCAATACGGAGGCGTATCACTCCAGCCGCCTCCCCAGTTCACACGGACAGGAAGACGAACCGTTGCATCCTGTTTCAGATGGTATTTGGTAAAGCGCACGCTCTCCAACGCCGCCGCAAGCGTTGCATTACAAATCGTGCCAAAACACAGATCACTATATTGATTTTCATCCGTAATCTTCCACAGATAGCTATAAATACGGATCAGGCGGCTGAACTCCTCCAGATGGCTGATATCCTGCGTTCCTGCCCGCTTCAGAAGATATTCCACTGTATGATGGTTAATGGCCGGATAGGTTTTCGCGACCTCCTCTGCCGGGACACCATTCTCAATATTCTCAAGGATGGCTTCAGCCACCACCTGTTCGTACAGGTTTTCCTGCCATGGGAGGATCGCCGTTACATCTGCCTGAATAAAGCTGTCTTTAAGGCTGAGGAACTCTCCTGCGGACTTTTTGTAATCATCTGCGTCAGTCTCATTGACCTCATAAGAAACTTCTGGTTCTTCCGTTTCATAATGTCCGTCTGCTTTATGAACTTCCCCATCTATTTGAGATTTGCCGGCATCGGCCAACCCAAGTGCCAGTGTAGCCCTTACAGCTTCCTCGATCGTATCGCACACCGGATAGAGCTTCGCCGTCCACAGAGTTCCGTCATGCGGTGAGTTCACAATACCTGGCATACTTTCCCGTGTTGCGTTCTCACTTCTGTCCCGCATACCCGTCACTGTATCGGTATCTCTACCCATAATGCTCTTATATGTCTGAATCTTATTTGTCTCAAGCTCGCGTCCGAACAGCTTATTCTCTTTTGGATTGTCGTGTACTCCGTACATCCTGCAGACAAACTTACCATTTTTCAGTTTCAGCGCATGAAGCACGGTTTCATCCGGTACGGTCTCTCCGGTAAGGGTCACTCCTGAGATGATGCAGCCTTTGCCCACCTGGCTATTGCGGTGAATGCGGCTGTCTTCGATGTAGCTGCCCGTACCGACACTTGCCCTGCGGCTGACGTAACTATTACTCACGGCGAAGTCCTGCGGCGCAAGGTTGCTGTTAATCGTCCCTGACCAATCGAGAAAACAGTATTCCTCCATACCATCTGTCATCAGATGCAACAGCTCCGCTGTTGTCCCGAAATGGATGAAGGATGCCGGGGAAAGGCAGATCAGTTTCATGCTATAAGGGGAAAGCACTTCCCAGAGTGCCGTGCGGCAGTCGTGCAGTTCCTCTGTATAGCTGCCTTCCGGCTTTTCTCTGTAAAACTGTTCCAGTGTAGACGCAGATGCCAGCGGATACAGAAAATCTGCATAAAAGGAAAGGCAGGCGGCTGAATTGACAAACTGGTGGTATTTTTCCTCCGTATCAATCAGTCCGTACAAATCTGCAAGTATATCCGGACGCAGAATCACAGCGCCGGTGTCGATGTCCACCCTGCCGCGGCTATCCACTGCCCCGCACTCTGTCAGGGTCTCTACTGTCTGTTTGTGCAGGAAATGTCCAACATTGCCATCCGCATCTTTCAGGTACACGCCATGATTTTTCCCAGTCTCCACGTTCTCTTTGATAGAAAGTGCCGCCGCGCCGGCGCCATAAAAATCAATCTGCAGCGCATTGAAAAGAAGCAGCACATCACCAGAGCAGACAAGCATTCCCTCGATGATCCTGCTGGCCACCGTGCTCATCCCGATCAGGAATTCATCAAAAAGAGTGGACCTTCTTCCATCCGGAAGCAGACGCGGTACAGGAGAAAAAAGCTTCCCGCAGGCCGAATATTGCGGGACACGTTTGCTGTCGCCGCCAGAATGAATGACGAGGATTCGCTTTCCGAGGAACGGGTTAAAATTTCCCACTTTATCCTTCATATGCTCTCTCACATAACGAATGGCCGAGAAGGTCGCGCCGCCGCTGCCAACACGCTGACCATTCAGGTCCGGGATCACTGCGTAATGTGTACGTGAAGGAATCTGGCCTTTCTTCAAACGGTGCGCAATCTGCATCTCGTAAGAGTGAGCCTGGTCCTCATTGCTCGCCGTCAGGATCACATAATCCCATACGATCTGTTTTTCATTTGTAAGCGATCCCATAAAAAAAGCAAGCGCGTCCCGGTAGGATTGCTGCTCAAAAAGCGTTGTATATCGGTTCATTTTCCGCTGTTCCTTTCCGTGTTGTTTTTATGTAAAAGATATGTTGGCACATCTCTATATACTCTCAAAATAGGAAGACTCCGTCCAATACTCCACATACGCCGCTGCAGTATCATTTCTTGCTGCGCATACTGCCATTTTTACTATTCCATACTGTTTTAATTGGTTTATGCGTATAAAAATAAGAGTCGTATGGACTCTTACATTCGGGGGATTCTCATAACTTCTTTTTGCAAAATCTATTTTGGATTTCTGGCCTCCAGCCAGGGACAAAACCTTAACAAAAACATTATAGTGAAAAGGCTCCTATCATATTGTTTCCTCATATATCTGCGCAATATTTTTCTCGACGTTCGTGCTGTGGATGTAGCCAAACGGTAGATCTCGCTCCCGCAGGACTTTTACATAAGCAGCGTATGTCTTGTGAGCCAAGTGTTCCGTAAAGAAATACGTGTAGTCTGCCCCATCAAATACCCGCAGGTCTACGACCGCTGAAATCTCTGTGCTGATAAACCGCCAGCCATCAAATCTCACTTTCAATTTGTTCAGCCAGTTATCGTGACCGCCGATGATAACAATTCGTTTTTGAGCGATTGCTGCTTCCATTACAGCTATATCCACAGTTCCGGCATCCACATCCCCTTCGGTCGAACGATAAACATGCTCCCGCAGGGCGTGAAGTTCCTTCCGGTCATCTTCGTGCTGCTGTTTGAGTATTTTTACATCTTCAGACAATTCCCGTAAGGCATTGTTTGTCTCTCGAAGATGAATGTTCTCCTGCTCCGCATTGTGCAGCCGGGTCCGCAACTTTTCTATTTCCGCAAGCATACGCTTTTCGCGCTGCGTCGCATCCTCTGCCGGCACCGTGCTGATATGCACATCAGCTTTTGTCGGCACTGTTTTGACGTATAATGTGTCGTCCAGTGTCCGCGGAAGTCCCTGCGCATCCGGCACATCATCTGACTTTATTCCGCTTTCGCCGTTTACTTTTTCCGGCTGAAAACGAGGTCTTTGGGGCGTCTCCAGAACATATTCTGATGAGATGCCCAGAATATCGTCCAGTGCAACATTCACCCGGCTTAGCTCCTGCGACATCTTATTTGCAAGCATATAGATCACGCTCAGTGTCTGAACATCCTCAAAGGTAAACTCCGTTCTCCTGAAGTTCATTTTCAGCAGTGCCAGCGTCCTCACCATATTCAGTTCTTCATCAGCACGGTCAATGACTTCCTTGCCATCCGTAATATACGTCTGCGTATATCCAATCGCCTGTAGGGAAACACAGGCTAACCTTCTGGCATTCCACCAGCGCGGCATCGTCTTTTTATCAAACCTGGCATTCTTCTCATTGAGCCAATCCGAAACCTGCTCACGGCATTCTTCCAGAAGGTCTTCCGGAAATTTAAAGTCAAGAACAGACCTCTTGTTTCGGTCGAGCGTCCTCCATGTCTCTTCCATGACAGAATAAGCATATGATATGTCGCCAAATTCCACGTTAAGGAACGGTGCCATGGCAAATATCCTCGGGAGACGCCAATTGACCGGATACGGGCTTGCGGCAGAATTTCCTCTGGTCAATTCCAGCGCATCTTCCGAGTTCAGTACCTGAAAACGCTTCAGCGCATTGTATTCCTGCCTGTAGTACGTCTTGTAAAGGTAGACAAGAAGATTCCTGGAATATTCGCTCCCTTTTTTCGCCCCCTGATATATCAGACTCAGAATTTTCATATTCAGAAAAAGCGTTCTGGGGGCATCTTTTGGTGAGTCAACTCCATAGTCCGCATCATGATAAAGAGCCAGATTGCCAAACTCATGTTTCAGGAACTCATTGGCAATCATCGGAAATTCATCATACAAATCCATATTCTCAAAGAAAACGCGCATAAACAGGGATTCCATGCTATAGCTGTCGGCAGCAAGCGCATCCGTCTCTCTATCTGTATGCCCATTACGGTTTGCCATTGAAATCGCTCTCCTTTCCATGCACCATCCAATCATGTTCTATCAGGTTCCAAAAATATGCTGCGTGATACCAAAAGTCCTCCTGACTATGATGGATAGATATAGTGATTGCCTCCTTTGGTTTCCTATATCAGTTATCAGTGAGCCTTATTGAGCCTCTCTTTCCGTTCTTCCTCCCATAACTCATCGCGGAATTCCGCATCGCTCTTGCCACCAGATTTTTCAAACTCACTCTTAAAAAAACTGTCGCCACCGAAGCAAAGCTTACACTTCCGATAACCGCCCGTCTCCGGGGAATACTCTGCACCATATGCAAGCGCATCCTCAACTGTGTCAAAATCCATATAACTGGTCAGGCACTGTGCAGAGTTACAGCTGCCATAATAGGATTTATGGATGACATTCTTCCCGGTGCGAACCACATACGGCTTAATTTTATAGTTAATCTGCATATCTTCCGCACATTTCTTTTCCAGGTCTGCTATAAATTCGGCCTTGCTCACACATGCAGAATCTTCATCTGTAACTGTCACCGTTATATCATAGCTATCTGCATTTTCGACCATAGGATCTGATTGTAATGTTCTATACTTACGAGCCATGTTACGCCTCCTGTCTGGCTGTGTCAACCTCTTCTGTAATATCATTGCTCCAAAATTGGACTCCTACAGTTCTTTCCCATATCGGTGCTGCAAGCTACCCATACTCCACTCCGATTATTTACAGAACATATCGTACAGCCTTCCCAAAAACTCCGCAAAAGCTCCGCCATCCAAACCTGCACAAATGCGTATTACCATATCGTACTCATCAATATCATTCAGCATATCTACAGCATCCGGAACATTAGGATCATCAGACATCTCTTCTTCCGGAATCAAATCAGTTACGAGAGCAAGACAAGCGTTAATAGCATTCATCAATTCCAGGCGATCAACGCAGACCGTTTCTTCCCCGCTGACCGGATCAACGTCAATAGATACAATATCTTCCACTATTTTTTTCGGATTTGACGAACCTTTCAGCGCATATCGGATACTCTCCGCCACAATAAGCTCATCGTCTGGAAGTGACAGGTCTTTGAGCATGTCCTTACATTGAGGGGTATTAACAAACGTGTTTTTCATATTGATCATTTTTGCCTTTCTGTATTTTCACAAGTAAAAATATCTTCATTTATTATTTTTAAGGCTATTC
>JAJPXX010000205.1 GCA_021205225.1 Lachnospiraceae bacterium | reverse complement strand
ATCTATGTGAAACCGCAACAGATTTTCGAATATCTCAAAGGAGGGTTCCCAATGGCGAACACAGACGTCACTATTCCAAACATCATTGACACGGCGGAAGCCCTGGAAGCGAAGATGGCTGCCATGAAAGAGGCGCAGAAGATTTTCGCGACTTACACCCAGGCTCAGGTTGACCAGATCTTTAAGGCCGCTGCTGCCGCCGCGGACAAAGCCCGCATTCCTCTTGCGAAAATGGCAGTAGAAGAGACCGGCATGGGCGTTGTCGAAGACAAAGTAATCAAGAATCATTACGCTTCAGAATATATCTATAACGCTTATAAAAACACAAAGACCTGCGGTGTGATCGAGGAGGATAAAACCTATGGCATCAAAAAGATCGCGGAGCCGATCGGTCTGATTGCGGCGGTTATCCCGACCACGAATCCAACCTCGACAGCGATTTTTAAAACCCTTATTTCGCTGAAGACGAGAAACGCAATCATTATCAGCCCGCATCCGCGCGCGAAGAAACGTACGATTGACGCGGCGAAGGTGCTTCTGGAGGCAGCGGGAAAGGCCGGCGCTCCGGAGGGCATCATTGGCTGGATTGATATCCCAAGCCTGGAGCTGACCAATATGGTTATGCGGGACGCGGACATTATTCTGGCGACCGGCGGTCCTGGGATGGTGAAGGCCGCTTATTCTTCCGGGAAACCGGCTCTCGGCGTAGGCGCAGGAAACACGCCGGTTATCATCGACGATACCGCGGATATCCGTCTGGCGGTGAATTCGATTATTCACTCCAAAACCTTTGACAACGGCATGATCTGCGCCTCTGAACAGTCGGTTACCGTTCTTGCTGGTGTTTATCAGCAGGTAAAGGATGAGTTTCAGTACCGGGGCTGCTATTTCCTGAAAGAGGACGAACTGGAAAAAGTGCGCAAGACGATTATTATCAACGGCGCCCTGAACGCAAAAATTGTAGGACAGTCTGCATATACCATTGCACAGATGGCTGGTGTTGAGGTTCCAGCGTGGACAAAGATCCTCATTGGCGAGGTTGAATCTGTAGATATCAGTGAAGAATTTGCGCATGAAAAGCTTTCCCCGGTTCTGGCCATGTATAAAGCCGAGACGTTCGATGAAGCGATTGCGAAGGCGGAACGTCTGGTAGCGGACGGCGGATTTGGTCACACTTCTTCTCTCTATATTAATATAAATGAGACAGAAAAGATGGCAAAACACGCGGCAGCCATGAAGACCTGCCGCATTCTGATTAATACACCTTCCTCTCAGGGCGGTATTGGCGATCTGTACAACTTTAAGCTGACCCCGTCCCTGACGCTGGGCTGCGGCTCCTGGGGCGGTAATTCGGTATCGGAAAACGTGGGCGTGAAGCATCTGATCAACATTAAGACCGTAGCCGAAAGGAGAGAGAATATGCTGTGGATGAGAACGCCGGAAAAGGTTTACTTTAAAAGAGGCTGTATGCCGGTAGCACTGGATGAGCTTGGTACCGTGATGGGCAAAAAACGCGCGTTTATCGTGACGGATTCCTTCCTTTATAAAAATGGCAATACCAGAGCAATCGAAAAAAAGCTGGATGAGATGGGCATTGTTCATACCTGCTTCTCCGATGTAGAGCCGGATCCGTCCCTGGCTTCCGCAAAAGCCGGAGCGGCGGCAATGACTGCTTTCGAACCGGATGTGATTATCGCTCTGGGCGGCGGCTCCGCGATGGACGCAGGTAAAATCATGTGGGTGCTTTACGAGAATCCGGACGCGAATTTTGAGGATATGTCTATGGATTTCATGGATATCCGCAAAAGAATTTACAACTTCCCAAAAATGGGAAAGAAAGCCTATTTTGTAGCTATCCCGACCTCCTCCGGCACCGGTTCCGAAGTCACGCCGTTCGCGATTATTACCGACAAAGGAACCGGCATCAAATGGCCGCTCGCAGATTATGAGCTCCTGCCGGATATGGCGATCGTCGACACAGATAATATGATCAGCGCGCCGAAGGGGCTGACCTGTGCGTCCGGTATTGATGTCATGACACACGCGATCGAGGCATATGTGTCTGTTATGGCTTCCGATTTTACAGACAGTCTGGCGCTGCAGGCGATCAAGCTGGTATTTGAGTATTTACCGCGCGCATACAAAGATGGCAGCGACATTGAAGCGAGAGATCATATGGCAAACGCTTCCTGCCTGGCCGGCATGGCATTTGCCAACGCTTTCCTTGGGGTGAATCACTCTCTGGCGCATAAGCTGGGTGCGTTCCACCACATTCCGCACGGAATTGCGAATGCGCTTGTGCTCACCGATGTGATGCGCTACAACAGCGCAGAGGTTCCAACGAAGATGGGAACCTTCCCACAGTACCAGTATCCGCATGCCCTTGCACGTTACGCCGAAATCGGCCGCTTTGTCGGTCTGACCGGAAAAAATGACCAGGAGGTGCTGGATAAGCTGATTGAGAAGCTGGAAGATCTGATGCGTACCATCGAGATTAAGCCAACCATCCGCGATTACGGTGTAGATGAGCAGTATTTCCTTGATACGCTGGACGAAATGACAGAGCAGGCATTCAACGATCAGTGTACTGGCGCGAATCCAAGATATCCGCTGATGTCTGAGCTGAAAGAGATTTATCTGAAAGCATATTATGGGAAGTAAATAATATCGTATTTCCGAAACCAGGCAATTTTCGGATATGGAACGGGAGAATAAGGAGATAAACCATGAATTTAAAGGATAAAAAATTATTAGTCACTCGCCCGTATAAGGTCGTTTATCAGGACGGAGACCGCATTATCAAGGTGTTCACAAAAGAACACGGCAAAGCCAATGTATTTAATGAAGCGCTCTGTACCGCACGGGTAGAAGAGAGCGGCCTGGATATTCCTCCGATTCTTGAGGTAACCGAGATTGATGGAGAGTGGGCGCTCGCGACTCGTTATGTGGCAGGCGAGACGCTGGAAGAAAAAATGGAAAATGATCCGCTCAATATTGAAACCTATATGGAACAGTTTGTGGACGCGCAGCTGTCTATGCACGCGAAAAAAGCGCCGCGCCTGACCTTACAGAAAGATAAATTCGCCCGAAAGATTGCCAGCCTGAAAGATAAGATCGACGCGACTACGCGCTATGAGCTGAATACCCGCCTGCAATCTATGCCGAATCATACAAAGCTCTGCCATGGCGATTTCAATCCGAGCAATGTGATCGTCCGTGAGGACGGCTCTATGACTATCGTAGACTGGGCGCATGCGACGCAGGGCAATGCAAGCGGGGATGCGGCGATTACTTATCTGGAGTTCGCTCTCAAGAACCAGAAAAAAGCGGATCTGTATCTGGATCTGTTCTGCAAAAAAAGCGACACGGCAAAGCAGTATGTACAGAAATGGCTTCCGATTGCAGCTGCGGCACAGATGACGAAGGGTATCGCGGAGGAAGAAGCATTTTTGCGCAGATGGACGGAGATCATTGATTTTCAATAAAAAATTTGTATATCTGGTGGTGTACTTTGCCAGATTTTTGTGATAGAATAACTCAGTGATTCCATTTCGGTGGCGTTGCTGAGTTTTTCTTTTGATTCATCCGGAAGAATTTCTCTTATGCACCTGGAATCATTGGGGAAGATTTGTATCGAAGGTATGACAAATACAAAAAAGAAGGATTTAAAAAACACTGCGTCAGCAGGACATACGATGAAAAGTATGCCCCCCGATGAGCGCCCGTATGAGAAATGTCTGGAAAAAGGGGCTGAGTGCCTGTCGGATGCTGAGCTTCTGTCAGTCATATTGCGGACGGGCTCCTGCGGGGAGTCGGCACTGGAATTATCAAGAAGGATTCTCAGGCTGAATGGGGAGAGAAGCGGCCTGCTTGGTATTTACCATATGTCGATCGCTGACCTTACAAAGGTGCGCGGTCTCGGAAGCGTCAAGGCAGCGCAGTTAAAATGCATAGCAGAATTATCGAGACGGATTTCGCGCAGCCGTTTTTCTGAGGGAGTATCTTTTCAGGATCCGGTGGCAGTAGCGGAATATTATATGGAAGACCTTCGCCATCTGGAACAGGAGGTCGTGATTCTCGTGATGTTGAACAGCAAGGGCCGTTTGATCAGAGATGTCCGATTGTCCAAAGGGACTGTCCGGTCTTCGATGATTTCACCGCGTGAGATTTTTATCGAAGCGGTGCGAAACCAGGCTGTAGGCATTATTCTGCTGCACAATCATCCAAGCGGTATCCCGGATCCGAGCGAAGAGGACATCCGCCTCACGGAACGTGTGCGGTTATGCGGCGCTATGCTGGGGATTGAGCTGCTGGATCATATTATTATCGGAGATTGCCAGGCTGTCAGTATGAGGGAACAGGGGGTCTGGCAGGATAACTAATGAGGGGAACAGGCATGTTGTTTCAACGGGCATGTGGGATTGATCTGGGAACAGATACGATTAAAATCAGAGAAAAACATGGGAAAAAATTCCTGTACAGCAGGAATGTGGTAGCTTTGCGCGAAAATGGCAGTGTTCTTGCTTACGGGGACGCTGCTTATGGCGTATATGAAAAGCAGCCGGAGAATATACGGGTCGTCTGGCCGATGGCAAACGGCGTGATCGCAAATCTCTCAGAGATGGATCTTCTGCTTGATTATCTGATCAAACGGTTTGGAGGGGCGTCTTCGCTTTTGATTGCGGTTCCGACCGAGATTACCCAGGTGGAAAAGCGCGCCTTTTTTCAGGTGATGAAGGGGCAGATCGGAGCCGGTCGTATCCGGCTGGTGGAAAAGGGACTTGCTGATGCGGTCAGTGCGTCGCTTCCGGTGCTTTCCGGGCGCGGCCATATGGTGGTGAATATCGGAGCGGATACGACAGAGATTTCCGTGATTTCCTCCGGCAAGATTATTCTTGGCCAGACAATCAAGATCGGTGGACGGAAGATGGACGCGGATATCGCAACGATGGTCCGCCGTAAATTCAATCTCAGTATTGGGCAGAAAACCGCTGAGTCCCTTAAGAATAATCTGGCGTTTATGATTAATGGCCCGAGACTGGAGCAGAAAGTGTTCGGCATCCATACGCTTTCCGGACTTCCCAAGGCGGAAGTGATTCCCTCTCTGGCCGTCAGTGTTGCAATCATAGATACGGTTGACTCGATTGTAGAAAGCATCAGTTCCATTTACAACCGGGTGCCGCCCCAGCTGATGAAGGATATTGCCCGCGAGGGGATTTATTTAAGCGGCGGTGTTTCTATGATTCTGAATCTGCCGGAATATATCCGCAAAGAGATCGGTATCCCGCTCCATCACATCCAGGATCCGAAGTATAGCACGATCCGCGGGCTGGTAGAGATTATGAATGACAAAGAAATGAAACCGATCACCTACACATTAAATGATCTTGCCGCCATGCGCTGAGAGGACTTAACGACTGTAATGAAAAAGAACGCAAATGAAAACCTGAAAAATAAATATCTGCTGATTGGGCTGTCCGTCTTCTGTGTGCTGCTGATCGGCTTATCCTTTATGAACAGCGACTCTGTAGCCCCGGTTAAGCAAATCACCGGTTATCTGGTCACACCAGTGCAAAAGGGAATCAACAGCTTTGGCTCCTGGCTTTCCGGTCTTACTGACAACTTTGAGGATGCCGAGACCCTGCGTGAAGAAAACGCATCTCTGAAAGAGCAGGTGGCGACTCTGACCGAGGAAAACAGCCTGCTGGTACAGGAGCATGAGGAGCTGGAACGCCTGCGGGAGCTGTATGATCTGGACGAGCAATACTCTTCCTATGAAAAAGTCGGGGCCAACATCATTGCGAAAGAATCCGGAAACTGGTTTAATATTTTTACGATTGACAAGGGTTCGAATGATGGCATAGAGGTTGATATGAATGTCATCGCCGACGGAGGTCTGGTGGGCATTGTCACAGAAGTAGGAACCAACTGGGCGACGGTTCGCGCGATTATTGATGATGAGAGCAATGTCAGCGCAATGGTATCCAACACATCGGATCAGTGTGTCATAGCCGGCGACCTGACGCTGATTGACGAAGGTTCTTTGGAACTGTCCAGACTGACCGATACGGAAAACGCCGTCCATGTCGGCGATAAGGTGGTCACATCTTATATCAGCGAAAAGTACCTGCCCGGCATCCTGATCGGCTACATCAGCGAGCTGAACAATGACTCAAACAACTTGACAAAATCCGGCTACGTTACACCGGTGGTTGATTTCCGTCACCTGCAGGAGGTTCTGGTTATTTTGGAGCTGAAGGATTATACGCCGTCTGCATCCTCTGAGAGCGAATCGTCTACAGAAGATGAATCGCAGATGGAAGATGAATCAGAAACTGAGACGGAATCTGAGACCGATCCTGGTTCGGGGACGGAATAAACAGATTCTGACTGCCAGAGATAAGCGGAGGATCGAATGCAGTGTACACGGGACCCTGTTTGTAAGCTACTAAAAACAGCCGTGTGAGGAGATTATATATGAAACGGAAACTTATCTTAGCCTTGCTTATCGTGATCTGTGTCCTTGTGCAGGCTTCCGTCTGCCCGATGATCGCGATCGGTGAAATCAAACCGAATCTGCTGATTATACTGACTGTGTCGTTCGGTCTGATGTGCGGGCGGAGGGAAGGAATGCTGATTGGATTTTTCTGCGGCCTTCTCACAGATCTTTTTTTTGAAAGCACCATAGGCTTTAACGCGCTTCTCTATCTCTGGGTGGGGTATTTTGGCGGATATTTTTACCGGATTTTTTATGATGATGATATAAAAACCCCTCTTTTACTGATTTCTGTATGTGATCTGGCGTACGGAATCGTCCAGTATATTTTCCGCTTTCTTTTGCGGGGGCGTGTACAGTTTTTCTTTTATCTGGGAAGAATTATTTTGCCTGAAGTAGTATATACACTGATATTGACAATTATCTGTTATCAGATATTCTATCGAATTAACCGCAGCCTTGACCTGACGGATGGCTGAAAGTATGAAATACATAAGGTTATGTCTGTCGGTTTTACAGAAAAATCAGGAGGAATAGATCGTTTTGTTTCAAAAGTTCAAAAAAAAGTTTCCCAAATCGTCCGTGAACTCAAGAGTGATTATTCTTATTGTTGTTTCCGCCCTTTTGGTTGCAGCAGTTATTCAACGGCTTTTTTATCTGCAGATTGTGATGGGGGAGTCCTATCAGGAAAATTTTTCCCTGTCCATTCTAAAGACAAAAACAATTAACGCCGCCCGAGGCAATATCTATGACCGCAACGGCGTTTCTATCGCTTACAATGATATTTCAAACTGTGTGACCTTTGAAGACAGCCTGACCTACGATTCGACAAAGGAAAAGAACCTTTCAATCAACAGCACTCTTTACCATATTATTAAGCTGATTGAGGAGGAAGGTGACTCTGTCGATTCTGTGGTAGAAGATTTTGACATTTCAATCGCGGATGACGGGAGCTGGTATTATACTTCAAGCGGATACACATTAAATCGCTTTAAGGCAGACATTTTTGGCGAATCAAATATCAGCAGCCTCGATGCGAATCAGCTGAACATTGAGACAAGTGATCTGATGGAGGTTCTGTGCGGAGGATATAATTCAGAATACGGGATTACCGGATACGGAGTTCTGGATGACTCGATTACAGACGAAGAACGGGAAGAGTATGATTTGCCGGAATCGTACACGCAGCAGGAAATCCTTCAGCTTATAGCACTTCGCGCGAATATCGCGGCCTACAGCTATCAGCGTTATCAGGCGGTAACGATTGCGGAGGGAGTCAGCGATCAGACAGTGGCGCGCATTCTGGAAAATATTTCCGACTATCCGGGTATTGATATTTCGGAAGAATACGTCCGCATTTATGACTATGCGGAATGCATGGCCGGCCTGATCGGCTATACCGGACAGATTTCTTCGGAAGAGCTGGAAGAACTGCAGGAATCCAGCAGCGATTATTCCGCGACCGATATCGTCGGCAAATCCGGGCTGGAGAGCGTATACGAAACAACCCTCCAGGGGACAAAGGGATACCAGACCCTCTATGTCAATTATGTCGGCCAGACACAGGAAATTGTGGAAGAGGTTGACGCCCAGGCGGGCAATGACCTCTATCTGACGATCGATGTGGAGCTTCAGGAGGCGGCTTATCAGATGCTGGAGCAGGAGATTGCCGGTATTTTATACTCCAAGGTAATCCCTGTCGAAGAATATAATACGGAAAATCTGACATCCGCGGATGAAGTTTATATCGCATATTACGATTTATACTATGCGTTTTTTGAAAATAATATTCTGAGCGTCAGCCATCTGAAATCCTCGGAGGCCTCTGAAAATGAGCAGACGGTCTACCAGACCTTCCTCGTGAAAGCTTCTGAGATTTTCGAAGTCATCCGGCAGGAGCTTCTTTCGGACGACCCGACTATCTATAAAGATCTTGACGATGAGTATCAGGTCTATGTCTCTTATATTGTCAACGATATGCTGATGGAAGACACCGGAATTCTGAACGAGGAAGCGATTGATAAAACAGATGCCACCTATATCGCCTGGACAGAGGATTCCAGTATCAGCCTGAAGGAATATCTGACCTACGCGATCTCGCAGAACTGGATTGATGTCTCAAAGCTGAATGTAGAGGATGAGTATCTGGATTCGGATGAGATGTATTCCGCGATCGCGGATTATATCGCGGATTATCTGTATGAAGACGATGATTTTTGCAGACAGGTATACCGCTATATGCTGAAAGAGCAGCGTATCACCGGTGAGCAGATTTGTATGCTGCTTTTCGATCAGGACGTTCTTGAGATGAATGAGAGCCAGTATGAACGGCTCGAAAGTGGTTCCTTAAGCGGATATACATTCCTTATGGATAAGATTTACAATCTGGAAATCACTCCCTCCCAGCTTGGTCTGACTCCCTGCTCTGGAACGGTTGTGATTACAGATGTAAATTCTGGGGAAGTGCTGGCCTGTGTCAGCTATCCGGGGTATGATAATAACCGGCTGGCCAATGATATGGACGACGACTATTATTATTCTCTGCTGTATAACAGCTCCTCGCCATTTTACAGCCGTGCGACACAGGAGGCGATTGCGCCGGGGTCGACGTTCAAGATCGTGTCCGCGGCTGCCGGCGTCAGCGAGGGCGTTGTAACGATTGATGAAAGCATTTATTGTACAGGTACCTTTGATCTGGTTTCTCCGGAGATCAATTGCTGGAATACCAATGGACACGGTGCGCTTACATTGTCAGGAGCGATTACGAATTCCTGCAACTATTATTTCAATACCGTCGGATATCGGCTCAGCGCGATGACGGGTACCTACAGCGATGACGCCGGTATCGAATTGCTGAAAAAATATGCCGCTATGTTTGGACTGACAGAGAAATCCGGTGTAGAAGTCTCAGAGACTTCCCCGCATTTTGCGACTTCCGCCACTCCGCAGGCCGCGATGGGGCAGTCCGACCACACCTATACTGCGACTCAGCTGGCACGCTATGTCAGCACAATCGCAAACGGGGGCACCAGCTATTACCTGACCCTTGTAAAATACACCTCCGATTCCTCCGGTGCTGTCCTTGAAGAAAATGAGCCGGAGGTGGGAAGTACCGTTGAATTAAGCGATGAGCTGTGGGATGCAATCCACTCCGGGATGCGCGGTATGGTGCAGAACAGCAGCGCTTTCTCCGGATTCAGCGGAGTTGCCGTGGCCGGGAAAACCGGTACCACACAGATCACCACCAGTATTCCGAACCATGCGACCTTTATCGGGTACGCGCCTTACGACGACCCGGAGATCGGCATTGTTGTCCGCATTGCGAACGGATAT
Organism: Lachnospiraceae bacterium; assembly: GCA_021205225.1. Lineage (GTDB taxonomy): Bacteria > Bacillota > Clostridia > Lachnospirales > Lachnospiraceae > Choladousia. The sequence goes on along the minus strand of JAJPXX010000205.1, from coordinate 23,732 downwards.
ACATCCGCCAATGCTGCCGCGCTTGCCAGAAATGTCATTTCGTATTATTATGGAATAGAAGACGAAGACACTCTGATCACCGGGGAAGCCTATGACGTAGACACCGGAATTGAGGTAAATGACTGATCGCCGGAAATCCGCTGGCAAATCGTAATACGAGGTTTCGCAATGCCTGATGGTGATGGAGGCAGCTGTGGCGGAAGCATGGTTGCATCAGAGTAAGATAGAGGGAGAGCAATATGGAACAGCAACACAGTGCAGTGATTTTAAAGAGTAATCCTCATGGGCTGATGATAAGCCTTTCCCCAGAGCTTCCTTTTGACGAACTCGTTGCCGCTGTAGGAGAAAAATTCCGGGTATCTGCGGACTTTTTCAAAAATGCCCGTCTGGCTTTAACATTCCGCGGAAGGGAGCTTACCAGGGAGGAAGAAAACAGGCTGGTAGATGCGATTGTAGAGAATTCTAAGATACGGGTTCTCTGTATTGTAGATGAAGATAAAGAATCGGCCGAATTTTATAAAAAAGCCGTGATGAACGCTCAGAAGAAGAAAGAAGATGGAGATGGTTTTTTTCATCGCGGATCCCTGCGTTCCGGACAGACCCTGGACAGTGAGACAAGCATTGTCATTTTGGGGGATGTCAATCCGGGCGCGCAGGTGACTTCAAAGGGAAATATTGTTATTCTTGGATGCTGCATGGGGACGCTTTATGCCGGAGCGGGCGGAGATGACAAGTGCTTTGCGGCCGCTCTCACCATGAAACCGGCGCTGGTTAAGATTGCCGGTTTCGCTGCACGCAGCGCAATCATAAAGAAGAAGGATACCGGAGATTATCCGGTGGACCCTAAAATAGTCTATGTGAAAGACGACCACCTTCAGATTAAGTCCATTACAAATGAAACGCTGTGTGAGTATCTGGCCTGAATGCTCCGTTATCTGCTTATGGAATGTAAGAAATTCCGGCTTACGGGAATCGTCAGTTTCAGGTACTGTGCCGACAGTGCAATTCGGATAAGGGAACATTCTTTTCCGCTGTCCGTGTAAATCTGTGATTGGAGGAACAGTTATGAGTGAAGTGATTGTGGTTACGTCAGGAAAAGGCGGCGTGGGAAAGACTACCTCTACCGCGAATATCGGGGCTGGTCTGGCTCGCCTGAATAAAAAAGTTGTTCTGGTAGATACTGACATCGGTCTGAGAAATCTGGACGTGGTGATGGGACTGGAGAATCGGATTATCTATAACCTCGTCGATGTGATTGAGGGAAATTGCCGCGTAAAGCAGGCATTGATCCGTGACCGGCATTATCCGGGGCTCTACCTCCTGCCTTCCGCGCAGACGCGAGATAAAAGCGCGGTGACGCCGGAACAGATGATTAAGCTCACGGATACACTAAAGCAAAGCTTTGACTATATTCTCCTGGACTGCCCGGCAGGAATTGAGCAGGGCTTCCGCAATGCTGTCGCCCCGGCAGACCGTGCGATCGTCGTTACGACGCCAGAGGTTTCCGCGATCCGGGACGCAGACCGGATCATCGGCCTTCTGGAATCTTCCGGACTTCGAAGCATCGATCTGGTCATCAACCGGATTCGTATGGATATGGTGAAACGCGGGGAAATGATGTCGGTAGAAGATGTCCTGGATATCCTTACCGTTAATCTGATCGGCGCGGTGCCGGATGAAGAAAGTGTTGTGATTGCCGCGAATCATGGAGAACCGGTACTTGGCAGTGATTCTCAGGCAGGCGCAGCTTATTTAAATATTGCCAGACGGATCATGGGCGAGACTGTTCCTTTGCTGCATTTGCAGGAACACACTTCTCTTTTCCACCGGATCGCGGATCTGCTTGTGAGAAAATAGTGTGGGGAATGGAGCGATCACAGAGATGGACAACCATTTGGAGGCTTCAATGAATCGATACGGGAAAAAGTCTTTTCTTACGTCGAGAGAAATCGCGAAGACACGGGCAGAACTGACTGTATCCGCGGATCGCCTGGACTGCAATCCGGATCTGCTCACGCAGATGCGCCGGGATGTAGCGGAGGTTCTGGCCAAATATATCAACACAGAGGAAGATAACCTGGAAATACGCTTGAGTTTTCTTTGCAGATGGAAACGGGGAATTTCGGATGTTAAGACAATACAAATTAAGTAACTATAATTTTCGCCTGATCCTGTGGGTAACAATCCTGTCTGTATTGGGCATTCTGGTGGTAGGCAGTGCGGATTCCGATTACATGACAAAGCAGATCCTGGGATTTGTTCTGGGAATCATTCTCATGGCTGTGATTTCGCTGATGGACTATACCTGGCTTTTGAATTTTAACTGGTTTATTTATCTGGGTGCAAACCTCCTGCTGCTTCTGGTGATTGTCAGCAGCCTTGGTTCCTCAGGAGGCGGAGCGACACGCTGGCTGACGATCGGCGGATTCCGCTTTCAGCCTTCCGATATTGCGAAAATAATGCTGATTCTGTTTTTCGCCCGCTTTTTTGAGGATCGGGAAGAAAAAATTAACACGTTCCGTACCATTATCACTTCGGTGATCCTGATTGCGATCCCGCTTTTCCTGATCGTCAGAGAGCCGGATCTTTCCACAACCATTGTAGTTGCGCTTTTATTCTGCGCGATGATTTTTACTGCCGGCTTAAGCTATAAGGTTATTCTGGGAATTCTGGTGGTATGTATTCCGATTGGTGTTATTCTGATCAGTCTGGTCACTCAGCCAGACCAGACCCTGATTCAGGATTATCAGCTGACTCGTATTTATGCCTGGCTCTATCCGGATGAATATCCTTCCGATTCCATGCAGCAGCAGAATTCCATAAAAGCGATTGCTTCCGGACAGCTTTATGGCAAGGGACTTGACAACGATGATGTGGAATCTGTCAAAAATGGAGGCTTTATCTCTCAGGATCAGACGGATTTTATATTCGCGGTAGCGGGGGAGGAGCTCGGCTTTATCGGCTGCTGTATTATTGTACTCCTGGAATTTCTGATTGCTCTTGAATGCTTTATGATTGGGAGGAAAGCCAAAGCACTCTCCGGGACGCTGATTGCGTGCGGCGTCGGTATTCTGGTGGCATTCCAGAGCTTCATCAATATTGCCGTAGCGACCGGACTTTTGCCCAATACCGGATTGACGCTTCCGTTTGTCAGCTATGGCCTGACCTCACTGGTCAGCTTTTGTATCGGGATAGGATTTGTATTAAACGTCGGTCTGCATCAGAAAAATTATTAATTCAAAGGGGGTTCTATTCATATGAATGTAGCATTTATCGCGCACGACGCAAAGAAAAAACTTATGCAGAATCTTTGTATTGCCTATCGCAGTATTCTCGTAAAAAACCAGCTGTACGCGACAGGCACGACCGGGCGGCTGATTGAGGAGGCAACCGGGCTGAATGTCCATAAGCTTCTCGCCGGTCATGTCGGAGGAGAAGAGCAGCTCGGTGCCATGATTGAGCAGGGGCAGATTGACCTGATGATTTTCTTCCGGGATCCGCTTGGGGCAAGGCCAAACGAGCCGGATATCAATAAAGTCATCCGGCTTTGTGACGTCCATAATGTTCCTCTTGCTACCAATATTGCGTCAGCGGAAATGCTGTTGAAATCACTTGAAAAAGGAGATCTTGAATGGCGTGAAATGTACAGATGATGAAGCTCGTGTCCGTCTCGGATATACCGAACGGGAATGGACAAGGCTCTTGGAACAGGAAAAACAGGAGAAAAAGAAAAACCGAAGACTGGCACTCGTGCTCGCCATTCTGCTTTTCGTAACTGCCGGTATGGGATTTCTGGTTTACTACCTGGTATTTCGCTCTCATGATTACACGCTGTCTTATTCTTATGAAATCACTGACACGGTATTCGGAGTCGGAACGATCCTGGATGATCCGGACGCCGAAGATGGTTTTGCTTCGGATCTCTGCGTAGCTACCGGTGATGTCAATCGCTCCGCACTCTCCCTGGATTCTTATTCAGCGGCCCTGTTTGATATCAATGGCCAGGAAGTGCTGTATGCGAAGGATATTTTTACAGAACGCTCTCCGGCAAGCATTACAAAGCTCATGACAGCACTGGTGACACTGAAGTACGGCAATCTCGATGACCAGGTGACTGTCACGTCCACTATTCTGAACATAGAGGAAGGCTCCTCGGTCTGTGACCTTAAGGTAGGGGACGTCCTTTCTCTGAAACAGATGCTCTATGGCATGATGATTGCCTCCGGCAATGACGCGGCAATGATGATCGCGGAGCATGTGGCGGGAAGTGTGGACGCTTTTGTTGAGCTTATGAACGAGGAAGCCGAAGCCATTGGCGCAACGAATACGCATTTTACAAATCCGCATGGATTGACCGACTCGGAGCATTATACCAGTGTTTACGATATTTATCTGATTTTTAATGCCGCTATGCAGTACGACACTTTCCTGGATATCATCAACCGGGATAATTATTATGCGGAATATACGGATGCGGACGGCAACGCAGTGGCTGTAACGTGGGATTCAACAAACCAGTATTTTACCGGTTCTGCTACGGCGCCGGACGGCGTCATTATCTATGGCGGAAAGACAGGTACTACCAATGACGCCGGATACTGCCTGTCTCTTATGGCAAAGGATCTGTATGGGAATCCTTACATTGCGGTCATTCTTCACGCAGATTCCAAAGACTCGCTCTATTCGGAGATGAATTCCATGCTGGCATTGATTTCATCCTGATACGGTTTTCAGAACAGTAAGCCGCAGACCGCCTGCTACTGTTCTGAACTGGAGAGTTAAAAAGGTGTTGTAATTTTGCCCGGAATAGTCTATAATGCATCTATGAAATAACGACTGAGGTCGTTACTATAAATATCCGCTACTAAAGGAGGAGAAGCCCATGATACAGTTAATTTTAGGCAACAAGGGGAAAGGCAAGACAAAAATATTACTGGACAAGGCGAACACGGAGATTAAAACAGCACACGGAAGTATCGTATATCTTGACAAAAGCGCGAAGCATATGTATGAGCTGAACAATAAAGTAAGGCTCATTGACATTTCAGGTTTTGATTTAAAATCCAGTGAAGAATTTATTGGCTTCATTTACGGTATTCTATCTCAGGATCACGACCTGGAACAGATGTATCTTGACAGTTTTCTCACGATCGCTAAAACAGAAGACGCAGCAGCAGCAAATGCTGTCCTCGATACCCTTTGCGGGATCGGTGAGAAATATGACGTTTCCTTTATTATCAGTATCTCATTGCAGTCAGGAGACATTGATCCCAAATTTAAAGAGAATGTGATTGCCGAATTATAATTACATATCTTTTACCGTGCGTTACGGAAGCAAAAGAAGCGTGCTTTCTGATGTCCGGGATCCTTTGTATGTGATTATGCCAGAGAGGGCGGAAAATTATTCCTCCTTCTCTGGCTTTCTTTTACTCCCGGTCGCCCATCGACAGAACCCGGCCATAGAGACTCAGCAGATATAGTCCGGCCAGACCAACAAGCGCATATATAATTCTGGAAATCCAGGTCAGATTGCCGAATATCAGATTTATAAGATCCAGCTGAAAGAATCCGATCAGTCCCCAGTTCACAGCTCCGATGATGACCAGTGTGAGTGCCGTATAATCCAAACCTTTACTCATAACAGTAGCTCCTTTCGATTTTATCATCTGGCAAACGAATATCACAGATTCGTTTGTCATAGAATCCCCATTCTTTTTAATTTTTATTCAAAATTGCTTGTAACCGTCCACGGAACATGGTAAAATAAGGTTTATGCGTAAGGCAAATGATTATCGCACGCTTGACTGTATTACAGATATTGTTATTTTCACAGGAGGCTTTCTTGAATATACGCGGCAATAAAAAAAGAATTGCAAAATACAGGCGGTATTCTTTTTTTAATATCGGAACACTTTTGTTTATCCTTGTATTTATTTATATGATCATCATGATGGTGATGTATCTGACCCAGACGCATATTACTTCTTATGAAGTCGTGAAGGGTTCTCTAACCGGAAATTACCGATATGAAGCACTTGCATTGCGGGAGGAGACCATTATTACTGCTTCGCAGTCCGGCAGCGTCCGGTATTTTGAGCGTGAGGGAGCGAAAACCTCAGCGGGCAGTAGCGTCTGTGCGATTGATGAATCAGGCAGTACGGTTGTGCAGACGGTCAGTGATTTTTCATTGTCTTCGGATGATGAAGATCGTCTGCGGGATATTCTTTCCAGCTTTACGATTAAGTTTTCCGCTGACAGTTTTCAAATAGCCTATGACTTGAAGTCCAGTGTGGAAGGCCTGATTTCAGAAGTATTACAGGAAAATTCGAATGATACCCTGATAACACGAAATGCCAGCTACGCTCCGGTTTCTGGTTTTGTTCTTTATAAAATTGACGGATTTGAGGATACGCAGGAATCTGACCTGACAGCGTCGATGTTTTCGCAGAATGAGTATTCTGTAACAAATCTGCGCAGCCAGAGTACGGTAAAGGCTGGTGAAACATTATATAAACTTGTGACGAGCGAAGACTGGGCGTTATATTTTCCGCTGGATGACAGTCTCGCCACAGAGCTGGCGGATTCCGGCACAATCAAATTCCGGTTTTTAAAGGATAATGTTACGTTTACCGCATCTTTTTCTATCGTCACAAATGGAGATGAATCTTTCGGCAAAATTACGCTGACCAATTCTCTTGTACGTTATGTGACGGAGCGTTTCCTGGAGATTGAGCTGGTTATGGATAAAAAAACCGGTCTGAAAGTGCCGATCTCCGCGATCTCTTCCCGTTCTTTTTATAAGATTCCGGAGGAGTACGCGATTGTGAATGACAGCTCGGAGGATGAGATTACCCTGAAAGCTGAGAGCTTTGCGGCAGACGGCTCCTCCAATATCAGTTATATTACTGCTACTGTATACAGTCACTCGGATGGTTATTATCTGGTAGATCAGGAATTGCTCTCGGATGACGATTATCTGCTGACAGATGATTCGTCAGCCAGAAAACGGCTTTCCGAAAGTGATGTGGAGACTCTTTACGGAGTTTACAATATAAATAAAGGCTACGCGGTTTTCCGGGAAGTCACGATTATCGATCAGAATGAGGAATACTGCATTGTAGAGAGCAATAATACATACGGACTCGCAGCCTATGATTATATCGCTCTGGATGCATCGCAGGTGACTGACGATCAGATCGTATATTAGCCTTTGAGAATACATCACTATATTCTGTCTGGGAGAGTGAGACAAAATGCTGAAAGAAAATTTACAGGATGTAGAAGAAAGAGTTGCGTGTGCCTGCGCACGCGCAGGCAGGAGCCGGGATGAAGTTCTGCTGATCGCAGTCAGTAAAACTAAGCCGGTTGAAATGATAGAAGAGATTTATCGAGAGGGTGTGCGTGATTTTGGGGAAAACCATCCGCAGGAAATTCGTGATAAGTTTCCCAGACTTCCCGATGATGTGCAGTGGCATATGATCGGGCACCTCCAGACAAACAAAATCAAATATATCATAGAGCGTGCCTGTATGGTTCACTCCGTAGATTCCTTCCGTCTGGCGGAGGAAATCAGTAAAGCGGCGGTCAGAAGGAACCGGATAATGCCGATACTGATTGAAGTTAATATGGCCGGGGAAGCATCGAAATATGGCATCGCGCCGGAGGATACAGAGTCTCTGATCCGGCAGATCGCCCCGCTTCCGGGCGTTCATGTAGAGGGACTGATGACCATTGCGCCTTATACGGACAATCCGGAGGATAATCGGTCAGTTTTTCGCAAAATGAAGAAATTAAATGTTGACATCAGAGCCAAAAACATTGATAATACGGATATGAGTCATCTGAGCATGGGGATGACAGGAGATTATGAGGTGGCTATCGAAGAGGGTGCCACAATGATTCGTGTAGGTACCGGTATTTTTGGTGCGCGATCTTATACGTGATAAACGGAACTGCGAAGGTACGAATGTTGCTGATAAATATCAGTGCAAAAGAACGGAAATTTACGTTGCCAAACAGAGTGGGAGATAAGAAAATGAGTGTTATTGATAAGTTTCTGGATGCAATTAAAATGAATGATGATGTTCTTGAGGACGATTATCTCGATGATGAATATGATGAGGACAGTTATGACGATCCGGAGGAAGAACGTCCGAAGAAGCGGATTCTTCGCAGAAATGATGATGAAGAAGATTTGCGTCCGAAAAAGCAGGCTTTTCGCAGAAATGATGACGATGCGTATGAGAGTCGCCGTCCGGCAGCAAAAGAAGCAGATTCTTATGCCGAAGAGCCGCGTGTTCAGCCTCAAAAACAGATGGGGACACGTACGTCAACGCGCTCAGGCAGTAAGATCTCTCCTATGCGCACACCTGGTTCCAGGCGCACCAGTGGTATGCAGGTATGCGTGATTAAGCCAAGAAGTATTGAGGATTCCCGCGAAGTGGCGGATACTCTTTTGGATGAGTGTACGGTTATTCTGAATATGGAAGGCGTAGATTTTGAACTGGCTCAGCGCATTATTGATTTTACCTGCGGTTCCTGCTATGCGCTCCATGGCAAGATTCAGAAGGTGAGCAATTATATCTTTATCATCACTCCGGTGAATGTAGATATATCCGGCGATATTCAGGAGATGGTTGGCAGCTCCTATGATATGCCTTCGTTTGGAACCTCATTCTAGGTACAGGCGCTCAGAATACAGATGGAAAAAGACAGATTATTGACAAAGCGATTTCAGGATCTTGCTTCCCTGGCGGAACATCGGGGGTGTGTCACCTTCTCAGATTTCCTGAGTCTGAACGAACAGAATATTTTGCATAAGACCATACAAAAGTTTTCCTGGATCCAAGGGGAAACTTTTGGCGGTTATGAGGGAGCTGAACGGTGCATTGCTGCTTTTGTCCCGGATCAGCTTTTGTGGAACAGTAATGAAAATGATGAAGCATGCACGGTATCCCATTCCGGCATTGTGTTTCCTGTTCACTGTGTCCACATCCGTCCGCGCTCTGCGCGTTTTGCGGAAGTATTAAGTCACAGAGACGTCCTGGGAGCGCTGATGAATCTGGGAATTGAACGATCAAAGACAGGAGATATCGCAGTCTCTGAAAAAGAAGCATATTTATTTTGCTCTTCTTCTTTTTCCGGTCTGATCTGTCAGGAGCTGACGCAGATCCGCCATACGCAGGTTTCCTGTGAGCTTTGCAGTATGGAGCATTTTACCTATACGCCTGCTACAGAGACAATCCGCGGCAGCATTGCTTCCGTCCGGCTGGATTCTGTCATGGCACTTGGTTTTGGCGCATCTCGAAGCAGCCTGCTTTCGCTGATCGAAAATGGCAATGTCTTTGTAAATGGAAAGCTGATTACAACAAATGCGTATTCTCTGAAAGAAGGGGATATCGTATCTGTCCACGGAATGGGGCGTATTCGCTATATCGGCACTGGCGGACAGACCAGAAAAGGCCGTATTTACGCGGAAGTACAAAAATATATATGATACAGGGGAAGAGAGGTTCGATTTTACAATGAAGACAGGAAAATACAGAACGGGCATGGAAATTACAGTTCGTACAGAAGGAAATGCCCCTTATGAGATCTGCCTGCAGGATTCCTTCCGGAAGCTGAGCGCATATCTTAATGAGATTGGCTGTGCGGGGCACCGCATATGCGTTGTGACGGATTCGAATGTGGCGCCGCTCTATTTGCAGGAGGTTATGATCTCTGCCAGAGAATGCACAGATACTGTCCTCTCGTTTGAATTGCCTGCGGGTGAAGCGAACAAGACACTGGATCACGTCCGCGAGCTGTACGAGGTACTGATTCAGGCCGGGTTTGACCGGCACGATTATCTTCTGGCACTGGGCGGAGGCGTTGTCGGCGACCTGACCGGATTCACCGCGGCGACTTATCTGCGCGGCATCCGCTTCATTCAGGTGCCAACCACATTGCTCTCTCAGATTGACAGCAGTATTGGCGGCAAAACCGGCGTAGATTTTGACTGCTACAAAAATATGGTGGGAGCCTTTCATCAGCCATCCCTGGTCTATATTAATATAAAAACGCTCCACTCGCTTCCGGACGACCAGTTCGCCAGCGGAATGGGAGAGCTGTTAAAGCATGGCCTGATTCTCGATGCGGATTATTATGAATGGGTCATTGATCATATGAGCGATATCGAAGACCGCAAATTTTCTGTGCTTCTGATTATGGTTGCCAGAAGCTGTGAGCTAAAGCAGTCGATTGTAGAAAAGGATCCTAAAGAATCGACCGGAGAGCGCGCATTGCTTAACTTCGGTCATACATTGGGGCACGCGATCGAAAAGCTGAAAAATTTTGAGCTTTTACATGGAGAGTGCGTAGCGCTTGGAACAATTGCCGCCGCCTATATTTCCTGGCAGCGGGGAATGATTGATGAGGAAGAGTTCTATGAGATCCGTGACATGAACGTAGGCTTTGGCCTCCCGATTTCTTTTGAAGGGCCGACGGCGGACGAGATTGTAGCCGCATCGAAAAAAGACAAGAAGATGGATTCCGGTAAAATCCGCTTTGTTTTACTGGAAAAAATTGGACACGCCGTTGTTGTCCCGGATGTGAGCGATGAAGAGATGACGGAAGCACTGAATTTTATCCGCTATGAATATGTTGTGGAAGCCTGAAAAGGAACAGGATTAGAATATGAAAACAGGAAATAAAATTTTCGCGGCGGGGGCAGTATTCACCTTTTTGCTGATTGCCGCGGATCAGATTACCAAATATCTCGCTGCCCGATTTCTTGCCGGTACCTCTGGAATTACGCTGATTCCGGGGGTATTTGAGCTTTACTATCTTGAAAACCGGGGAGCGGCTTTTGGTATTTTAAATAACCGCCAGCTTTTTTTTGTGCTCATCGCCCTGATCATTTCTGTTTTTGCCGTCTATGTCTTTGTCCGGTTTCCTCACGGGAAGAGCTACCATCCGCTGCGTTTTGTCTGCTCCCTTATTATAGCCGGAGCTATTGGTAATATGATTGACCGTCTCGCCCGAGGTTACGTGATTGATTTCCTGTATTTTTCTCTGATTGATTTTCCGGTATTTAACATCGCGGATTGCTATGTATGTATTGGCGCGGGGCTGGCAGTAATCCTGTTGTTTACGCTATATCGTTCAGAGGAGTTTCTTTTTTTGAAGACCCACAAATGATTCAGATAAGCAGAGGGGAGATTTTATGGACGAATTCAGGGCTTTAAAAGCAGAAGACGGACAACGGCTGGATTTGCTGCTCGCAGCCCGATATGAGGCGTACACGCGATCCTGCCTGCAAGATCTGATTAAAAATGGCTCTGTTACAGTAAACGGAAAGCCATGCAAATCCGGTCAGAAAATTATGGAGAACGATCGGATCGAAATTGTATTTCCGCCGGTTCGTGATCTGGATGTCATACCCGAAAATATCCCGCTTGATATCCTGTATGAGGATGAAGACCTGATTATTGTAAATAAGCCGAAAGGGATGGTTGTCCATCCGGCGGCCGGCCATTACAGCGGTACTCTGGTGAATGCCCTGCTTTATCACTGTAAAGACAGCCTGTCCGGTATTAACGGCGTCCTGCGTCCGGGCATTGTCCACCGGATTGACCGGGATACCACCGGCTCCCTGATTGTCTGCAAAAATGACAGAGCGCACCAGGCGGTGGCGGCGCAGCTGAAGGAGCACTCAATTACCCGAAAATACCGCGCGATTGTACATGGCAGACTTACAGAAGACGGTACGGTTCATGCATCCATCGGGCGTCACCCGCAGCGGCGAAAAGAAATGGCGGTCAATGTGCCGGGAGGAAAAGACGCGGTCACGCATTACCATATTCTCGAAGCATTTGACCAGTTCACTTATATCGAATGCCAGCTGGAGACCGGCCGCACCCACCAGATTCGCGTGCATATGAAAAGCATTGGCCATCCGGTTCTCGGTGACGAATTGTATGGCCCGGCAAAATGCCCTTTCCCAGACTTACAGGGACAGACGTTACACGCCATGACGATCGGTTTTGTGCATCCGGGAACAGGGGAATACATAGAAGTGGAAGCACCGCTTCCGGATTATTTTAAGGAATTGCTTATAAAATTGCGGAAGCAGTAAAACCATCCATACAAGCTGTAAGGCGGACAATTATCAGCAATCATGGCCAGAAACAGACATCGAAATGACAGATAAACCGGAGAACAGAAGGAGAGAGCAGAAACATGAAATTTGTAATCCAGCGAGTCACCGAAGCCTCTGTAACAGTCGGAGATGAGATAGCAGGTAAAATCGAAAAGGGATATCTTGTTCTGATTGGTGTAGGGCAAAATGACACCCGCGCAGAAGCGGATAAACTGATCCGGAAAATGCTCGGGCTGCGTATATTCCCGGATGCGAACGGAAAGACGAATTTGTCATTGAAGGATGTAAATGGGGCATTGCTTCTGGTCTCACAGTTTACGCTTTACGCAAACTGTGTAAAAGGGAACCGTCCCTCCTTTGCGGAAGCCGGAGATCCCCAGACAGCCAAAGAACTGTATGAATATATCATTTCCGAGTGCAGAAAAACCGTTCCGGTTGTAGAAAAAGGTGTCTTCGGAGCAAAAATGGAAGTCCGCCTCTGTAACGACGGACCATTTACAATCCTCCTGGAGAGCTGATTCCTTTCGCAGTGGTCTACGAAAAAAGGTTTACGGAGTTATATTATGTAAACGAGTGAGGCTGTTTCCTCTGAATTATGATTCCCGAAGCTTCACCGCACTGGCAGCCTTGCGGCGGCGCTCATCATCCATTGCCGCATAGTGTTTTCTGGTCGTATTAACATCCTTGTGTCCCAGGACATCCGCGACAAGATAGATGTCGCCGGTTTCTTTATACAGACTTGTGCCATACGTACTTCGAAGCTTGTGGGGTGTGATTTTTTTTGTCGTCGTGACCTCACGGGCGTACTTCTTAACCATATTTTCGACCGCCTGAACCCCGATCCGACGGCGCTGGGTAGAATAGAAGAGAGCGTTCTCATGACCCGCAATCGGCGTAATTGCCTTACGCGACTCCAGGTAATTTCTGAGTGCCGTTTCCACTTCATTGCCAAAGTACACCATCATTTCCGAACCGCCCTTGCGCACAACGCGGATGCCATTGTTCTTAAAGTCAATGTCATCCACATCCAGCCCGACACATTCCGACACGCGAATTCCCGTACCCAAAAGTAAAGTGACAATCGCCAGATCCCGAACCCTCGTCTTTTCGTAATAAACCTTTTTCTGTCCGCTCAGGGAATCTCCGCAATGCTCGATGTAATCCAGCAGTCCGGCGGTTTCATCCGCATCCAGCCGGATAATTTCTTTTTCATGTAATTTCGGCATATCTACCAGTACGGTCGGATTCGTATGAATCATTTCATGTTTAAAATAGTAGGCGTAAAAGCTTCGCAATGCAGACATTTTACGTTTCAGCCCGCGTTCTCCATTTGTGACAGTTTTATTATCTGTGTCCTGATAAACCTTCAGATATTCCTGATATTCCTCAATGTCCAGAGCCTGGATCTGATCCAGCACATCAACCGTCAGTGATGTAATATCCTTATCCCGGAAAAGCGGATTTTCTGAGGCAAGAAACTGAAAAAAAATCCGGATATCATATGCGTAAGAAATCCTGGTTCTCGTCGAAGTCGTCGGCTCAATCGCACGAAAGTAATCCTTTGCAAAACCAGGCAGTGTCTTCAGAACCTCACGCAGCCGAATGACGTTATCCATGTTTACTTTTTCCTGGTAAGTCATTGTATGATTCTGATTCATCGTGTACCTCCATGCGTAATCTATTTGAAAAACATGTGTTTGTCGTATAGATTGTTCCTGAAACAATAATACTGCTCATTTTGAGATTTGTCAAGAAGTCATATAATTTCTTTTACCTGCGATTCAAATATATAGGCGGAGCTTGCCTTTGACCTGCCCCGCCCGTATTAAACACAGCGAAGAAGTGTAAAAATCGAATTACAGAATGTCAATGTGTTCTCCATTGAGCGCCTTATTCATACTGCGCACTGCACAGAATTTCCCACACATGGAACAGGTATCATCATGCTCTGGCGAACGGTCAGCGCGGATCGCTTTTGCAGTCTCCGGGTCAATCGCACATTCCCACTGCGCTTCCCAGTCCAATTGACGGCGTGCGTCCGCCATCTTATCATCCATGTCACGCGCACCTGGAATTCCCTTCGCAATATCTGCAGCGTGTGCAGCGATTTTACTCGCAATGATCCCCTGTTTTACATCATCTACATTCGGCAAAGCCAGATGCTCTGCCGGAGTGACATAACAGAGGAATGCCGCTCCGTTCATTGCCGCAATCGCACCGCCGATCGCAGACGTGATATGGTCGTATCCGGGCGCAATATCTGTCACCAGAGGCCCAAGTACATAGAACGGCGCTCCCATACAGATCGTCTGCTGCACTTTCATATTGGCCGCAATCTGATCCATCGGCACATGCCCCGGTCCTTCCACCATTACCTGCACGTCCTTTTCCCAGGCTCGTTTTGTCAGCTCGCCCAGGCGTACCAGCTCCTCGATCTGGCAGACGTCGGTCGCGTCCGCGAGACATCCGGGACGGCAGGCGTCGCCAAGGGATATGGTGACGTCATATTCCCGGCAGATTTCCAGAATTTCATCATAATATTCATAGAACGGATTTTCATTTCCGGTCATACACATCCACGCGAAAACCAGCGAACCGCCGCGGGATACAATATTCATTTTCCGCTTATGTCTGCGGATCTGTTCAATGGTCTTGCGCGTAATGCCACAGTGCAGCGTGATAAAATCCACGCCCTCCTGCGCGTGAAGCCGCACGACATCAATGAAATCCTGTGCCGTCAAAGTATCCAGATCTCTCTGATAATGAATTACGCTGTCATAAACCGGAACCGTACCGATCATTGACGGGCATTCCCGCGTCAGCTTGCAGCGAAAAGGGCTTGTGTTGCCGTGGCTGGAAAGATCCATAATCGCTTCCGCCCCCATCTCTACGGCGGACATTACCTTTTGCATCTCAATGTCGTAGTCCTTACAGTCCCGGCTGACTCCCAGGTTGACATTGATTTTCGTGCGGAGCATCGAGCCGATTCCCTCCGGGTTCAGGCATTTGTGATTCTTATTTGCCGGAATCACAACCTTCCCGCATGCCATCAGCTCCATCAGCTTCTCCATTGGCATCTGTTCTTTCTTCGCTACAGTTTCCATCTCCGGCGTCACAATGCCGCGTCGGGCGGCATCCATCTGTGTGGTATAGTTTCGTTCCATGTTGTGTTCGATCTCCTTTTATGCTTATAAAAATGTAGCTTTTTTCGCACCCTGCTGTATGCTATTGGCACACGCCTTAACGACAGCCGAAGCGAATCACGTCCTTACATATGAACCATGTGGTTCAGCGGTCCGGAGCCTTTTCCAAGATCCAGCATGGCTCCAAGCGCTGCGGACAAATAATCCTTTGCGCAGCGAATCGCTTCCTCCAGAGACATTCCTTTTGCCAGGTTTGACGCAATCGCGCTTGACAGGGTACAGCCAGTTCCATGTGTATTCGGATTCAGAATCCGCTCGCCCCGAAACCATATAAACTGTCCCGACCGGGCAGCGGAATAACCTGCTTTTGCAATGTCAGTCTGAAGATTATCCTTTCCAAACGTAGCATCAGCATGGTCAGCCATCGCCTTACCGGAATACAGCAAATCATTCGCGTCCATAACACGATGCCCGCCTTTGCAGAGAACCGCAGTCCCATAGGCATCTCCCAGGTATTTCGCAGCCTGTTCCATGTCTGACGCTGTGCGGATTTTCATGCCGGATAAGGCTTCTGCTTCCGGAATATTCGGAGTGATGACGGTTGCCATCGGAAAAATTCTATCCCGCATCCGCGCGATCGCAGTATCCCCGGAAAGCTGCGTGCCGCTCGTTGCCGTCATGACCGGATCCACAACAATATTCTCTGCCTGATACGCCTGCAGACATGAAGCAATCACCTCTGCAAGCTCCGGTGAAGGAACCATACCAATCTTCACCGCGTCCGGACGGATATCCTGAAATACCGCATCCAGCTGCTGCCGCAAAAATTCCGGTGAGACCTTCATAACCGCTGTCACACCCGTTGTATTCTGCGCGGTGAGAGCCGTAACGGCTGTCATGCCATAGACTCCATGCATGGTCATCGTCTTTAAGTCCGCCTGAATACCGGCACCTCCGCCTGAATCACTTCCAGCAATCGATAATACCGTCTTCATCTCTTCTCTCCTACGTCATTTTTCGGGATAAATCCAGAAGCTCCGATGCTGCCCTCCGCACGTCCGCCGCTGCAAAGACTGCCGATACAACCGCCACGCCGCTGACACCGCTTCCCGAAAGAGACATCAGGTTTGTACGTGAAATGCCGCCAATCGCCACAACCGGAATCTGCACAGAAGCACAGATTTCGCAAAGCGTCTCATAAGGAAGGGCAACCGTATTGGATTTCGTTCCTGTCTGGAATACTGCCCCGGCTCCGAGATAATCTGCGCCGCGTTTCTCGGCTTCCACCGCTTCCGCGACCGTATGAGCAGTTACGCCAATGATCATTCCATCCCCAACACGCTGCCGAGCCTCATCCGGATGCATATCCTCCTGCCCGACATGGACGCCGTCTGCCCCGCATTTCTGTGCGATATCCAGATTGTCATTAATGATAAAAGGGACACCATATCTTTTGCAGAGCTCACGGATCGAAAACGCTTCGGCAAGAAACTCTGCTTCCGGCAGATATTTTTCCCGAAGCTGAACACAGGTAACACCGCCTTTCAGGGCTTCTTCCACCTGCTCGTACAAGGTATGCGCTCCAAGCCATGTCCGGTCAGTGACTGCGTACAGCTGCATCATGGATTTATCGCATCTCATACTTTGCCTCCGTTTCCAGTTCCTGCGATGTCAAAAGGTAAACTGCGTCAATGATGTAATTTCGATAAGTCGCATTTCCATCCATCGTGGTCAGTCTTCTCTGCGCGATCTCTCCGCATACACCCACTGTGCATACCGCTGCGGCGACTGCGGAAAGCTTTCCTGCGTCATCATCCGGATACTTTTTCCCTTTTCCGGCTCTCGTCAAAAAAATCTGATTCGCTGCCAGAAACGCGGCTGTCAATACAGAAAGCTGACAGCCCGTCCCGGTGACGCGGCTCATCATCGAATGCCCATTTCGAATAATAAACGCTGAATTCGTATTCGCCACAATGTCAATCGTACCGGTCAGAGCCACCACTGCCCCAGTCCTCTTTGCAAAATTCTTAACAAAGGCAATCCAGATATCCAGATTTTCTTCTGTCACCCGGTCAGGCTCGCTGACATCAACACCGCCGGTAAACATATGCCGCTCCAGCGAATTCTCACTCGTGGCGGACAGCCGACATGGTTCCAATATGTCCTCACAGGCAGCGGACAAGGCACGCAATTCAGAGGCATTTCCGCGAATTGCAGTGAAGCGGATCTCCTTTAGAAGCCGGACTGCACTCTCCGTCCGGAAATCGGATGCCCCTGCTCCAACCGGGTCAAGAACAACCGGTATTCCAAGTTCATTCGCACGCTTTCCAGACAAGAGCATAGCTGGTATCGTCGCTCTGCTTAAGGTGCCAATATTAATGGTAAGCCCGTCACAGATTGATGTGATTTGCGCAGTTTCCGCTTCATCCATCGCCATGATAGGGGACGCTCCGCACGCCAGCAGGATATTCGCGCAGTCATTCATAGACACATAATTGGTGATGCAGTGAATCCGCGGCGCATATGCCCGCACATTTTCCAGCAATTCCTTCCACATTCGACAGCCCCTCTTTCAGGCACAGTATATTCGCTCCTTCCGATCCGGACAGATATTTCTGAAAAACAATCGGTATTCGTAAGCGTACTGATATAAGCATAAAAAGGTTTATTTTTATTGATTCATCTGCGCCTGCACCTTAGCAAGTACACCGGATCCCTGCATGGAATAAATCACAACAGCAGAAAGAATCGCGCCGCCCGCCGTAGAAATCAGGAATGGAATAATATACGCGTAGAATGCTACCGCGCCTGCGTCTACTCCCATCAGGAAAACCGCAATCGGGTATGCGCACAGGCCGCCAAGCACCGCCGTTCCGAAAACCTCTGCCAGAAGCGTCGGCAGAACCTTCCGTGTTTTCCAGTACATCAGGCCGCACAGCAACGCACCGATCATGCTGCCTGGAAAAGCCATCAGGCTTCCAAGACCAAACAGATTGCGCAAAAG
Organism: Lachnospiraceae bacterium; assembly: GCA_021205225.1. Classification (GTDB taxonomy): domain Bacteria; phylum Bacillota; class Clostridia; order Lachnospirales; family Lachnospiraceae; genus Choladousia. Next base: position 5,446 of record JAJPXX010000205.1, on the reverse strand, counting down.
ACTCGCGCAGAACGCGACACACACGCCGTAGCCAGGTCCGAGTACCACCGCGCAAATGATGTTTACCATATGCTGAATGGGAGCGCATTTGCTCCCCAGTACGGGGAAGGAAAACATGCTGCCGACAACTGCGACAGCACAAAGCAAAGCAGCGGTTACCAGTTTCTGAATGTTAGTTGACTTCTTCATAATTCTTCTCCTTTGAAATAAGTAATAGTAGATTTGTTTCGGAGAAACGGCAGATCACAGCGTCGCTCCTCCGTGGCGTCTGTGCAAAAAATGACACATTGCCACTATCCGAAAAGGCTTATGCCCTTCCGGGAAGTTCGGTCGGAACTTACTGGTTCCCTCTCACGCCGGAACACGGCTTCCCATCGCTGTGATACAAGACACAGGGCGCTCCCCCTCTGTCCGCACGGATTTCCGTGAATGTTTCTCCGCCTTATTGCAAAGGCGTAAAATAGAATCCCGCTTTGCGGGATTCTCGCGCTGCCGCGCGTCTGCGCCAGCAGACAATTTCCTCCAGCGCGGCATATGCATCCCCCGGAGGGTTTTTGTCCAATAGGAAGTTCGGAGAACTTTCCTAATTGGACAAAAAAAGACACCCATGCGGGTATCTCCGAAAAAAGCAACTGGCGACTTCCTACGGCGGCATTATCCGCATCAGGTCAAGGGTCGAAGTTGGGTGACTTCCTCTCAGCCTGCCGCACAGGCTCCCCTGTCTCTTATAAGGGCATTATAGTTTATTTCACAGAAAAATGCAACTGAAAAATATCTTAGATGAAACCTGGTGTCTGACGGTGAAATGAAAATTTAAATTCCACAACTCGGGGGTACAAGTGGAATTCAGTCTTACTCAAAATTCCACTTGTATTTCCGGCGTTCGCAGCAAAAACCTAGTGGAAATCAGTCTTACACCATATGGCCTACCCAATTCTACTGGGTAAATGATGGCGTAAATGGAATGAAGTTTTTCTTCCTTGTTCACCCAGTAATCCCAGAAAGAGTGAAATCCACCGGAAAATCACAAATTTTGGCGTGGAAATAAACTTTTCACTTCAGCCCTGGTGTCTGACTATATATCCGTCAGGCACCAGGCCGCTGCCTTACTATTTCACAGTCACTGTGTAAGCAGCTTCATTTACAAGATTCATTGTCTCCGCAGAATCATAATAGGATACGTGAATCACCGCTTCTCCGCTCTGTCCGATCGTCAGCTCGAAGGTGGAGCTTTCCGTAAATGCAATCGCCGCTCCATCCTCCAGAGTCTCCACGCCGTCTACCGTGATGCTGTCGAGCAATGCGTAGGCAGAAACCTCTGAATCCACATAGAGTGTCCCGGTCACGGCGCTGTTCGCTGTCACACCGTCTACCGTCTCATCAACACCAATACCGTAGCTGAGCGTGTCAAAATGCCAGTTAAGAAGATAATCATCCAATGCGGTCTGTATGGAAGCAGAGCCATCTTCAGTCGTAAGCGCATCGTCGCTGATTACTATATAATAGGACATATCCGCTGCCAGCGGGCTGCTCAGGTAGATACGGAATTCAGTTCCTTCTGTCCACCCTCCCATTTCATACAGCTTCTCTACGTCTGTGATCGCTTCGGAGATAACCTTTGTCGCGTCACTCATCTCTACCGTCTCAATCAGAGAGCCATCTGCCGCATCGTATACGGAAATAGTTCCTGTGCCCGCAACCAGATCCGTACGCCAGGTGGAAATTGTCAGATAATTTCTCCCGGCCTCAATCGCAGCTGTTTCCGCGGCATCCTCGTCTGTATTCGGCTCCAATACCAATTCCGCTATGGAAATAATTCCCTGAATCGTACTTTCCGTTTCAGACCCCGTCTCGGTTTCTGCTTCAGATGCCTCGGTTTCGCCCGTCTCTTCGGCGTCGGAAGTCTCGAAATCTACCACGATATCCGACCCTTCCGTCTGCACGGAACCATCATCTGCCGCATTCTCTGTGGAACTGCCTGCGTCAGCAGAAGCATCTGCGTCGGCAGAATCCGAGGAGCCATCATCACCAGTCGAATCCTCATAGGTATCAGATACTGTAATATCAAAGCCATAATCATCGGAAGCTTCTGTTTCAATGGAAACGCTTTCCGTCTCGGTCTCTGCTTCCGCAGATGCCTCTGTCTCAGAAAGAGCGGATTCATCTGTCGCGTCAAACACCACGTCGCTTCCCAGAGCGGATTCATCTGTGTTCAGAAGAATGCTGTCTTCAGAAAGGGCTGACTCTTCCGACTCATCTGTTTCCGACGCTGCTTCCTGCGCGCTTTCTTCGGATTCTGTACTCTCCTCATCCGAAGAGCTTTCTGTCCCATCATTTTCCTCGTTGAGAAGGGAATCCAGATTTTCTTCGACACGCTCCAGAGTCTCGCTCATCTCTTCATAGTTGTAATCCTGCTCCGCGATCTTTTCCATAAGCTCAACCAGCAGGGCGCGATCCTCATCGGAAAGGGTCACATTCTCTTCCTCCGCAACCGTGTCAACAATCACCTCAATGTCGCCGGTGCTGACAACATCACCCTGAATGACCTGTATCTTGGTCTCATTAACGATCTGCGTTGCTTCGACTGTTCCCACACTATCCGAGATCGTTGTCGTAGTAACCAGCTCCTGTGTCGCCGTTTCCTTTTTCGTCTCATCCAATGTCTCGCCGGAAGCCGTCTCATACGCCATCAGCACACCGGTGAGCGCTCCGGTACCGGACACAGCGAACGGAGCCGCAGCCAGTACCTCACAGTTTACCACACCGGCGGTAGAGAGCGTCGACGCAATCATATTACTGGTCACATAGGTAAGATTCGCCGTCTTTACCTGAATGCCTCCGGATGTCGTCGGACTCACCAGCGCACAGCTATAAGTTCTGGTGCCAATCTGCTCCAGCGGGATATAGGAACCGAGGTGCTCTCTCTCATCCTCATTCGTGATAGTCAGTGTCTCAATATTCGACTCACCGTATATGCCGAAATATTTGAGAATCATAGTCCTCTGTTCTTCTGATAAATCCGCGCCAAGCGTCACAACCTTCTGGCTGTCTGCCATCGCGGGAACAGACGGAATCGCCGCAGCCAGAGTGAGCGCGCTCATTAAAACCGCAGCCAGCTTCTTTGTAAATTTCATACGCTAACCTCTCCTTTTCTTTTCGATAAACGGAGATGGACCATCTGAATTCTGCTATCTCCGTCAATTCTGTCTGCGTCAGTCTTTCTTTACCTGACGCAGCTATTTACACTGTTATCAACGAGTATAGCATCCCTTTTCGATGAAAACAAGAAAGCTTTTTCGATAGAATTATTAAGGTTTCCTAAAAGATTACAGGCCGCCCGGCCTGCAAGAATTCTCTATGCCTGTGGCATTGCCAGATATTTCCTGCAGAATTGTTAAATCCTCCTCATACACCGGCTCGCCATACGCATTCAGAGTGCCAAGAGCGATATTTTTACGGGAGCCGTGATAATCACTTCCGCCGCTGATCAGCAAGTGATGCCGAACTGCTTTTTCCCGCAAAAACTGTACCTGCTCTTTTGAATAACGTGAATAATGGCATTCTAGTCCCCGGATGCCACTCTTTATCAATGACCTTAGCTGAACGGTAAACTGCTCGTTCGAAAGCAGTTCATCTCCTTCTCCGCCAAGCGGGTGCGCCCAGACCGGGATACCGCCTGCGTGAAGGATGCCGGAGATTGCTGTTTGCGCCAAAATCCGGTCTGCTTCGTTTTTCGTCCCGTGGATATAATTGCGGATCACATCATTTCGGTCTTTTCCAATTCCTCTCTTAAGCAGAAGCTCCGCAATATGAGGCTTTCCGGGACTTTTCAGACTGTACAGCCAGTCCAGCTCTTCCTGGGCAAATTGAATGTGATAGGTCTCCTGGACATATGAAAGCCTTTGGCCAAGCTTTGCCATCCGAAGCTCAGCCCCTTCCTTCAGAGCAGCCAGCAGCTGCGGATCTGAGGCATTGTAGCCGTACCCCAGAATGTGGCATTTGCCAAATGGTGAAACACAGGAAAATTCTACGCCTTTTACATAACGTGCGCCCTGCCAGACGACGTGTTCCATCTCCAGCGCACCGTCGATTGTATCATGATCCGTCACGGCAAAGGTATGAATGCCGCACTCTTTCAGTTTTGATAAAAGCTCCGGGATGGAATCAGAACCATCCGACGCCTCTGTGTGAATATGTAAATCAATCATGATTTACTCCATAGTTTCCATCCGTGCAATGCCGCAGGATATCTGCATCACGTCTGGATCCATCTGCGTGGGGGCAAGCTGGATCAGTTTCGTGTCGTCGTCAATCGCTGCCATCCCCATGCTCCATCCGGCAGGATGGATTCTGGAGTCATAGGAAACCAGCATATCTGCCTGCTCCCAGGGTCCCTCTCCCAGGTTGTAGTTGACCAGGAACTTACCCGGATCCCGCAGTCCCAGCCAGTCGCCATCCCGTTTGCCGCTGAGAATGATCGTCCCATTAGGTCCGCCAGCTTTTGTCCAGATGCAATAAGGCATACTCCCGACATACGTTCCATCCGCTGTCTGCGCCCGTGTCCCACGTAAAGAAGGGTCGCCGAAATCCATCCCATCGTCTGAAATCTTATAGAAGATTCCGCAATTCTCATCATTTACGATCTCGAAGCACATAAAATACCTGCCATTTGGCAGCTTTGTGACGATCGCCATACCAGGGCGCCGCACTCCGTCCGGGATCGCAGCTACAAGCCTTGCTTCGCCCCATGTTTTTCCGCCATCAGGGGAAGAAATCACCGCGAGACACTGATTCAGGCGGCGGTCTGTGTGCGGCTTCTCATCCGAATAGACAGCAGTCAGGTCTCCGTAAGCATTGAGGTACAAAAACGGCTCCCAGACTGGTCCAATGCAATCCCAATTCTGCTCTACCGGCACACCGCCGTATGCAAATGAAGAGCGATATTCCCAGCTTTTTCCGTGATCACGGCTGATATAAAGCTGGAGCTCCGTCCCTATGAAGTCTGGCGGATTACCAGGAGCAAATGCCTGCGCCGGAATGGAATTGCCGGCAAACAGAAGGGTACCGGCCGGTAAATCCCCACACGGCTGCGGCAGTTCAAACAGATGCGGCTGGAAACGCATCCCCCATCCGTTTTTGGTATCCTCCACTTCACTGAAATGATTCCATGTTTTCCCGCCATCTGTACTTTTATAAATGGGGATAACAGCCGGTTCCCGATTCTCGTAATATTCAAACGATGCAAGCAGGGTACCGTTCTCTTCTCCTGCATGCTTCAGTTCAACGATCCGCGGATAAAGCACGCCGGGACCGGGTTTGATTTCATTTTTTCTCGGCGCGAAAATGACGCCTTTGAAGTCTTTTGTTAATTTCAGAGCCATATTAGATTCCCTTCCTTTTTGTCTTGATTGTTCGTTCCTTTTATCAATAATAGAAATTATAAAGG
>JAJPXX010000103.1 GCA_021205225.1 Lachnospiraceae bacterium | reverse complement strand
ATTCATATATACGCACAATTGAATTTGAATACGAGAAGGTCAGCAAGCACTGGCTTAATATCCATACCGCCATCAGTGTCGGTCTGGCGATTGCCTCTTTTTTGCTGGAGCTGATTGTGTTTTTTGTTCTGGACCGGCTGGATATGGTAGGCTCCACGCTTCCGATCTATATGTTTCGTTACCTGTTCATCCCTACCGGTCTCAATCTCCTGATTCTCCTGGTCATTCTGCTGGTTCGAAAGCTATATCCAAAACGGCTGACTCTCCAGAGCTATGTGGTATCTCTCGGACTTGTGGCGATGTGCTTTGTATTGTTCACCATACACAGCATTTTCCCTTCTCTGTACTTTCTCTTTGCCATCCCGCTGATGTTCTCATGTCTGTATGAAAACTATCTTCTGACCACAGTGACAGCCATCTGCGTACTGGTTTCCAGAATCGTCGGGGATGTCGTGATTGTCTGGGATTCGGAAAAGGTTCTGCTGCTGGATAACGAATACAATGCGGTCAATTTCTCCCTTTCCATTCTGATCCTTGTCGGCTTTTATATCGCCTGCATGACGCTGATCTATTTTGAGCAGGAGCGGAATCACGCAGCCATCAAAAAAGAAATTGAGCGTGTCCAGTACCGTCAGGGTATGATCATTGATCAGCTGACCTCTCTGTATAACCGCACTGCACTCGATGAGGTGCTGGCACATCTGAGTGAAAATGATGCCGGGCTGGTCTGCGCAATGCTTGATATTGATCATTTTAAGGAAGTCAATGACACGCTTGGCCATCTCGCCGGTGATAATTACCTGAAAACCTTCGGAGAGATTCTCCGAAAGGAGTGCGAGCAGCACCTGGTATTCCGCTATGGCGGTGATGAGTTTTGTGTTTTATTCAACGGTATTTCCATGGATGAGGCAGGAATCATCTGTAAACGGATCTGCCGGGAATCTTCAAAAATACTGGAGCCTGGCCGTATCCCCCATACTGCCGCCGCCAGCTTTGGGCTGGCCGTATATCAGTCCGGCCAGTCCTCCGATGAACTGATTCAGACGGCAGATAAGGCTCTGTATGAGCAAAAATATGCGCATAAAAGCAAAAAGGAAACGCTTCGTTAACTATGTGCCTGCCGCTCTAAGCATTGCCCTATAACCGGATCCTGGTTCCTTTCGCATCTCTCAATGCGACGCGAAGTCTGGTCAGACTGACTGCCTTGTCTTTATATGACACTTCTTTCGTCTCTTTTTCTGCTCCTTTTTCAATCCAGTATACTTCCGCAACCGTATCACCCTCGGCCAGCTTCATTCCCCGCACGCCGACAGCCGTCTTTTTCTTGGTCGGAATATCGGAAACCGGGAAACGCAGAAAATACCCGTTCTCGGATGCCAGTACAATATGCGCGTTCTCGGAAGCGGCATATACCGTAAGCAGCCGATCCCCCTCCTGCAGCTTTGTCGCGGCAGTCGTGCGCTTTGATACATCAAATTCGCTTCCTTCTACCTGCTTTACCATCGCCTGCTTCGTCACAAACGTAAGCACGGTTTCCCGAATATCATTCATGGAAAAGACGCCGATAAAATTCTCCTCACTGCTGTTGTAATTACACAGATTGTCGACTGGCGTTCCCTTCGTCCGAAACTTGCCAAACGGCACGTCCTGCATCTTCAGCAGGTGTACCTTACCGCTGTCTGTAAAAATACAGATACGGTCGGTGTTCAGGCAATGAAGCACATACTTACTCTCCGCATCCGCGGCCTCCCGGTTGTGTTCATAAACGCTCTCTTCGATGGAACGCACATAGCCAAAGCGATCCATCAGGAATACCACCGGTATTTCCTCCGGCTTTGTCTCCTCCAGCACAATTTCTTCCGCGTTTTCAACCGCAGTTCTTCTGGGACGGCCAAATTCCTTTTTCAGCGCGTCCAGCTCTTTGATAATCACCTTCGCCATCGAATCATAATTGTTCAGGATATCCTTATAAGAGGCAATGTTTTTTTGCGTCTGCTCATGCTCCTGCATCAGTACCTCAAGCTCCAGACCGATCAGCTTGTACAGGCGCATATCCAGAATCGCGTTCGCCTGGGGTTCTGTGAAATTCAGCTTCGCCGCCATTTTGCGGGATTTTTCCGTTTTAAAACGAATCCCCTCCGTCACGCCATGTACAAGGCACTCCTTTACCTGTTCGCGGCTGCGGCTGCCCCGCAAAATCTCAATAATCAGGTCAATGATATCGCAGGCGCGGATCAGGCCTTCCTGGATCTCACTCTTTTTTTCTTCCTTATCGAGCAGGTTTTTATACTTCCGGGTCGTCAGCTCAAACTGAAAATCAATGTTATAATCCAGAATCTTCCGCAGGCTGAGCGTTTCCGGGCGGCCGTCCGCGACCGCCAGCATATTGACGCCAAAAGTATCCTGAAGCCTGGTTTTTTTATAAAGCAGATTTTTCAGCTTCTCCACGTCCGCGCCGCGGCGCAGCTCCAGCACGATGCGGATGCCGCCCTTGGAGGACTGGTTGGAAATATCAACAATATCGTTTGTTTTCCGTGTCTCCACAAGTGCCGCGACCTCGTTTAAAAATTTACCGATATTCGCACCGATCATGGTATATGGAATCTCGGTGATCACCAGGCGTTCTCTCCCACCTTTTACCGGCTCCACCTCCACGCGGCCGCGCAGGCGGATCTTTCCCTGTCCGGTCTCATAAATCTGTAAAAGCTCATCCTGATTGACCACAATGCCGCCCGTCGGGAAATCGGGTCCTTTGATGTATTTCATCAGATCCGCGTTCGTCAGCTTATTGTTTTTGATCAGCGCCTTGACCGCGTCGATCACCTCCGACAGATTGTGGGGTGGGATGCTCGTCACCATGCCGACCGCAATGCCGTCCGCGCCATTCACCAGCAGGTTCGGAATCCGCACCGGAAGTACCGTCGGTTCCTTCTCTGTCTCGTCAAAGTTCGGGCCAAAGTCGACTACATCCTTGTCCAGGTCTGCCAGGAACGCCACCTGCGTAATCTTCTGAAGCCGCGCCTCCGTATAACGCATTGCGGCCGCCCCATCGCCCTCAATCGAGCCAAAGTTGCCATGACCGTCGACCAGCGCCAGTCCCTTTTTGAAGTCCTGCGCCATCACAACCAGCGCATCATAAATCGAACTGTCGCCATGCGGATGATATTTACCCATCGTATCGCCGACAATACGCGCACACTTTCGATACGGCCGGTCATAGCGGATACCCAGCTCATACATATCGTAAAGGGTACGGCGCTGCACCGGCTTTAAGCCGTCCCGCACATCCGGCAGGGCGCGGGCAATGATCACGCTCATCGCGTAATCAATATATGATTTCTGCATAATCTCGGAGTACTCCGCTCCGATGATCTGTTCTCCCATGTCCTCCTCCTGATTAGTTACAGGTCACACCATGACCAAATTTACATTATTTTAACCACTACAGGTGTGACCTATAACGGCATCCGGCCAATTAAAATCGCTGCGCGATGAGGCCGGATGCTGCTTCCACTACGTTTTCAACCCTGACCACACAGCAAGTGCGTGGTCGGGTTGTGACCAGTAACCCCGATTACACATCCAACAGCGCATCCTGCGCGTGCTCGTAGATAAATTCCTTGCGCGGCGGCACCTCCGTACCCATCAGCATCGCGGTAACGCTGGACGCAAAGCGCGCGTCCTCGATCTCCACGCGCTGCATGACGCGGGTCTCCGGATTCAGCGTCGTCTCCCAAAGCTGCTCCGCGTCCATCTCGCCAAGTCCCTTGTAGCGCTGCAGGGTAAACGGCGCTTTATGCGTTTTGCGGTATTTTTCCAGCGCCTTATCATCGTAAAGATACTGCTCTTTTCCTTTGGAAGGAATGACCTTATAAAGCGGCGGCATGGCGATGTAAACATGTCCTTCATAGATCAGTTCCGGCATAAAACGATAAAACAGGGTCAGCAGCAAGGTACTGATATGCGCACCATCAACATCCGCATCGGTCATGATAACGATTTTGTCATAACGCAGCTTTGAAATATCAAAGTCATTCCCATAGCCTTCCGAAAAACCACAGCCAAAGGCATTGATCATGGTCTTAATCTCCGCATTCGCAAGCACCTTGTCGATACTGGCCTTTTCAACGTTCAGAATCTTGCCGCGGATTGGCAGAATCGCCTGGAAATTGCGGTCGCGGGCGGTCTTCGCCGAGCCTCCGGCAGAATCGCCCTCCACGATAAAGATCTCGCAGATACTGGCGTCCCGGCTTTCACAGTTCGCCAGCTTGCCGTTGCTGTCAAATGAATACTTCTGTTTTGTCAGAAGGTTGGTCTTCGCGCGTTCCTCCGTTTTGCGGATTTTCGCGGCTTTCTCCGCACAGCCAAGGATATTTTTCAATGCGTCCAGATGCTTGTCGAAATAGCGCACAATCTCATCCCCGGCCACCTTTCCGACCGCGCGGGCGGCATCCTGGTTGTCCAGCTTTGTCTTCGTCTGCCCCTCAAAGCGCGGATCCGGATGCTTGATTGAAACTACCGCGGTCATACCGTTGCGGATATCCGCTCCGGTAAAATTCGGATCCTTTTCCTTCAGTACGCCGATCTGCCGCGCGTAGGTGTTCATGACCGTGGTAAAGGTCGCCTTAAACCCGGTCAGGTGCGCGCCGCCCTCGGCGTTGTAAATATTATTGCAAAAGCCCAGCACATTCTCATGAAACTCATTGACGTACTGGAACGCCACCTCGACCTGAATGCCCTCCGACTCTCCTTTAAAGAAAACCGGCTCACAGACCGGCTCCGATTCCTGGTTCATCTCCCGCACGAATCCCGTGATGCCCTCCGGCTCGTAATAAAGAATATCCTCAATCTCTTCCCCGCGCCGATCCTGAAAATGAATCTTCAGCTCCGGATTCAGATAGGCCGTCTCATGCAGGCGGCTTTTCAGCTCCGTCGCGGAAAAACGTGTCTTTTCAAAAATCTCCGGATCCGGCAGAAACTGAATCCGTGTTCCTGTCTCCTTCGTCTTTCCGATCACCGGCAGCAGGCCATTCTCCAGTTCAATCACCGGCACGCCGCGCTCATAGCGATCGTGGTGAATCTTCCCGCCCCGCATGACCTGCACATCCAGCCAGGTCGAAAGCGCATTGACCACAGAAGAACCCACGCCATGGAGACCGCCGCTTGTCTTATAAGCCGTATTATCAAACTTGCCGCCCGCATGCAGCGTCGTAAATACCAGGCGCTCCGCGGACATTCCTTTTTCATGCATTCCGACCGGAATCCCGCGCCCATTATCCTGAACTACAGCCGTGCCGTCCTTTTCCAGATAAACCTCAATCTGGCTGCAATGTCCCGCCAGATGCTCATCCACGGAATTGTCCACAATCTCGTAGATCAGATGGTTCAGTCCCTTGCGTGAGACACTGCCAATGTACATGCCGGGACGCTTACGAACCGCCTCCAGCCCCTCCAGGACGGAAATACTGCTCGCATCATAAACCTCTCCGGTACTGTTTTTTGCCATTGTTTGTTACTCCTCTTCTAAAACTTTTTCTCCGCTATCTCGCCCCGTTTTTTATAAATCGAATTCGCCGGTACAACCTCCCGAACTGAAGAAAGCGGATATATATTGGAATGCGGACCGATCACGGTTCCCGGATTCAGGACAGAACCGCAGCCTATCTCGACCTCGTCTCCGAGCATTGCGCCGAATTTTTTCAGGCCGGTCTCTATGCGCTCTGTGCCATCCTTCACCACGACCAGCTTTTTGTCAGATTTCACATTTGATGTAATAGAGCCCGCACCCATATGCGCCTTGTACCCCAGAATCGAATCACCCACATAATTATAGAGCGGCACCACTACATAATAGAACAGACCCACATTTATCATTTCCGACCAATAACACACGACCGCCACTACTACCACGATCGCGTTGCCGCGGATGAATGCACAGTGGCGAATCTCCGCATTTTTCCCGATAATCGCCGGGCCATGGATGCAGGCCGTTGGCGCTACCGTTGCGGATTTTGCAATCCAGACATCCTCGCCGCGCTTTTCGTATTCCTCCTCTGAAAGAGTCGCCCCCAGTTCCATGATAAACGCACTAATCTTTGGCAGAACCTCCCATGGATACTCTGCGCCGTCAAAAAGGGACTTTGCGATTGTTTCATCTAAATTGTACAGATTTTTTATTTTACATGCTTCCATAGCGTTTTTCTCCTTTTCTGTTGCCATCCTGTTTCTATATATTCATAATGGTTCCCTTTATACATCAATCACAGGAGCCTGACGCATTCTCTCATTTATCTTGCCCTTTGACGCTCGATTTACGCACTCTTCCCTGTCCGGGATTGTTTCCACGTGTCCCGGCTTTTTTTCCCGTATCCGCCGTTTTCACGTTTTTATAATATTTTGCCGCTTCATCAAACATGGGCCGCAGCGCAGTCTGGTTTCGCAGGGACATTACCCCTTCCGTCCGTGAGCGGATAAAATTTTCCAGCTTTTCCATATATTCGTCACTCGTAATCGAACCTTCCGCGACGTAGGTAAGCCCTTTCTCCCAGCTCGCGGTCAGTTCCGGATTCAGCAGAGAGCGGATCGAACAATAGACAACATCATGAACCATCTCCCCCTGCAGGGTCGGCGTCAGGATCTGCGTCTTTTTATTCAGTGCCAGATACTCATTGGATACAAGCTTCTTGAGAATCTCCGCGCGCGTCGCACTTGTACCGATACCGCTGCCTTTTATCTGTGCGCGCAGCTCCTCATCCTCAATCAGCTGCCCCGCGTTCTCCATAGCAAGAATCATCGAACCGGAATTGTAACGCTTCGGCGGGGATGTCTCGCCCTCGCGAATGCCAAGGGAGCGCACCGGAAGCTGCATACCCTTGCGCAGTCCTTTTAACGATTCCAGCAGGTCTGCGCCAAACTCCGCCTCTCCGCCGTCTGCCTCACTACCGCCCGCGCCATTTTCCACGTCAGGAACCGCATCCGCATTTGCAGCGCCGCTTTTTGCTGACATACCCTGTGCCTGATTCTGGTTCTGCGTCTGGCTTTTCTTTCGCCTGTCATTCGGATTACCGGCAACCTTAAAATACCCTTCCGACAACAGCACTTTAAAGGAAAAGAAAAACTTCTCCTTTCCCATCGCGGTCACCATTGTAATTTTCTGAAATTCCGCCGCTGGATAAAAGATGCTTAAAAACCGCCGCACGATGGCCGCGTAAACACCGTAAGCGTGTCACTTCAGTGCGCTAAGCGCATTCAGCCGCTGTCCGGTTGGAATAATCGCATAATGGTCGGTGATCTGCTTATCATTGACGTATCTCGTCTTTGCGATTCCCTTATAGGAGCCGGAGGATAAAATTTCTTCCGCGAATTCCGCGGCAGGCGCAAATCTTTTCAGGCCGCCGATATTTTTATGTATTTCCTTCGCCACCGCGGTCGAAAGGACGCGGGCGTCGGTTCTTGGATAGGTTACCAGCTTCTTCTCATACAGCTCCTGTACGATCCGCAGCGTCTCATCCGGGCTGATTTTAAACATACGGGAGCATTCGTTCTGAAGCTCCGCCAGGTTGTAAAGCAAAGGCGGATTTTTCTTTTCTTTCTTCTTCTCAATCGAATCAATACGGGTTGTTTCTCCTGCGGTGGCCGCCAGCACATCGGTATCCACCAGATACTGTCTTTGAGCAGCCGTCCCCGCAGTCTGTGCGCTTCCCGGCATCAGAGAGGCAATCAGTGCCGCGGCATCCTCCCGCTTTAAAAAACCGTTTTCTTTATAAAGCTTCGGGGACAGATACCAGGCGGAGCCCTCTACTGCCCGAAATTCTCCTTCGAGTGCTGACTGTGCCGCGCCCGGAAGCTCCAGCGACTGCACGACACGATAAAACGGCGTCTTCACAAACTGCCGAATCTCGCGCTCGCGCCGAACCACCATCCCCAGAACGCACGTCATCACACGTCCAACAGAAACAACCGCACGATTTTTTCCGAGGTAGCTGGAGATCGCATTCCCATATTTCAATGTCAGCAGACGGGAAAAATTAATTCCCATCAGATAGTCTTCCTTCGCGCGCAAATAAGCGGCTGACGCCAGGTTGTCATACGCAGAAAGATCTTTTGCCCGTTCTATCCCGCGGTGAATCTCCTCCTCTGTCTGAGAATCAATCCAGACACGGCGGCGCTTCTTGCCGCGCACCTTTGCCTCCTGCTCCACCAGTCGATAAATATATTCTCCCTCCCGTCCGGAATCGGTGCAGACATAGATCGTATCTACATCGCTCCGGTTCAGAAGATGGCTCACGATCGTAAACTGCTTCTTCACGGAAGGAATCACTTCATATAAAAACTGATCCGGAATAAACGGCAGAGTATCCAGACTCCATCTTTTGTATTTGGGGTCATAGGCCTCCGGATAGCTCATCGTTACCAGATGCCCGACACACCAGGTCACCACGTAAGAATCCGACTCCTGATAGCCGTCGCCGCGCCGCATATCCTCATGCAAGGCCTTCGCAAACTCCTGCGCCACGCTTGGTTTTTCTGCTATAAACAGCGATTTTGCCATATAAATCCTCCGAAAAAATATATGAAAACAGGGAAAACCCTGAGCAAATAGGAAACAGCAGACAAATACCACTGCCGCAGCATAATCGTTTAAATAAATCCACAACAGATC
>JAJPXX010000045.1 GCA_021205225.1 Lachnospiraceae bacterium | reverse complement strand
ATATGCAATTTATATAGGGAATGTTAAAATAAAATATTTGAAATTATCAGAAGTAAAATCACACCGAAAACGGAAGTTAAACAGCAACAAAATCGGAAGTAAGCGGCCTGGAGGCAGATGCAGTGATCTGTCTGAACGACGGACGCTGGACAGCGGTAGAAGTGCCGAGCTTCTGGGGTCAGCCGATGCCCCTGACCAAAGCTCCGGGTCCGCAAATGGCGCCGGATTCTACCATTGGGAAATTGGTACCCGTCCGCGCAGAGTAACTATGCGGAAAGGACGCAATTTCCTTGGATTTGATCCGGATCAGATATATGAAGATTAGAGAAAAAGAGAACAGCGGCGTCTAAACCAGTCCGAGCTGTTTCTTCAGTTTTTGAAGCTCAGCCTCAGCTTTACGTGCCTCAGCCTCGGCTTTACGTGCCTCAGCCTCGGCTTTTTCAGCGCGCAGCCGCTCACGCTCAGTGTTTTTTCGTTCTTCTGCGCGCCCCTCCGCGCGTCCGTCTTCTACCAATAATTGTCCAAGATATGTCATTTTGATCTCTCCTTTCATTTGCGATAATTCGGTGTTTGTCAGAAATTTAGTGGCCAGGGCGTAGATGGCAGCTTCAATCTTTTCAATATCGGATCGTGACACATAATCTGCTTTTGCAATGATCTTGAATGCGGCACGGATGCGCTCTTGCTGGGAGCATTCTCCACCATAGAGTGGGAGCAGTGGAAGTGTGGCCAGATCGCCTCGTGTGAGAGGTTCGCTTCTGTTTATCTTTGCCCACAGATCCGTCAGCAGTGAATCCGCGCTCCGTTCGCTCATAATGATGGGTACTATTTTGTAAGAATTGATTCCGTCAACAAGCTTTGTCATAGGGTGTATGATATGCCCGGAAAACAGCACATATGTGAGCACTGGCCTTTTCAGTTTGTAGCTGAGACTGCTTTCGTAGGATCTGAAGCGCCGGAGGTCGTCTGTGCCGCCATTTGTAGACTGAAATTCAAAATGCGCGATACTGCCGTCTTCCATTTCGAGGTTGAAATCCTCATATCCTTTACTAAGCTTAATCTGGACTTCCTCAGTGGCTAATACTCCGGTGACTTTTGTTTTGATGCCGAAGAGTGGGAGCATCTCTTTCGAAAAGAACTCCATCATGACTTTCATGACGCCATCCTCAACCTGGCTTACCGTGTCAAATCCGGATTTGGCCGGGACTGTGTTTCTGCTTTTCAATTTTCTGCTTTTTGCCGCAGAAGTGGGTTTACGTTTTTTGGCTCTTCCTGACATTTATTTTACCTCTTTTTGTTCGAAATTTCTACCTGTTTTGAAACTTTTTGCTGTGTTTCTGTATTTTTATCTTCTGTTTTCTGTTTGCATTTTTTTCTTTTGGAAAACACGGCAGGTGATACTTGAAATAAAGCGATTACGGTACGGTTTCTTTGAAAAAAGGGAGCAATTATTTGGGTTTGTGTACCTGTATGGGAATAAAAATTTATAGGATACTCAGAATGGATGGTTATCCTGCCTGGAATTAATGATTAGAATAGTATCAGTAATTGACGCATTTGTCAATACTAATACAAAATAATTCCTGCTATTTGATATAGTTTGCTGAAAGGAAGGATTACGTTTTCGGATGGGAAAAGCTTGTTTTGATAATGATTGTCTACGGTGCAAATCCTTTTTATTTTGCACTTTTTCTTTATTATGCGTTCTTTCCTCCATAAAAAAGATGTAGTAAGGTATTCTCATGAAAATGCCAGCTATTTCAGCAAATGCCGCATTGGCTGATCGCCATGCGGCTGCTATGCGCAGAGCCGGGAAAGGAGTTTTGCGGTCAAAGCCGCACCCGGCTCACGCGGGCGAGCAGGAGACGACAAGCCGTCTCCTGCTCAATTATGAGGAGGAATTTAATGTACCAACTGAAAGTAGGAGCAGCGAAGCTCTGCATTAATCCAACTGATGATATGTACCCGATCCCGAATAAAATCGCGGATTTTGAACTGGAGCCGATGAGCCAGGAAGCGCCTTATGACGATATGAATTGCCGGGCGATCGATACCGGGGAGGCGAAGCTTTTGTTTCTCACCTTTGAACTGGGGCATGCAGCTTTTTATGAGATAATACTATCATCTTTTTACAATGGAAACAATTCGATGTAATGTCGGCAAATTTCTGTTATGGAAATGAAGGCTGCCAGATTCTAAAATGGAATTTGCCAATATATAAAAATGAGGCTGCTGATTTCATCTCGCGTCTGTCAGTTTACTCGGTCAAAAGCTTTCGCTTTTTCCATGCACCGCTGAGAAAAAAACGAAGCAGATCACGCCTGGCAATGCTCTTGAAAATCCAATTGCCCAGAAGTAACCGTAAATGCCCATTCCAAACACGGTTGCGAAAAGGATACTAAAGCCTATTTTGCAGATTACGCCATCCAGGATTCCGATCATGAAGTTCATGGACGCAAAACCGCTTCCGATGACCATTGCCTGGAATGAGGTTACAATTGCGGAGAAAATATAATGTGCGATTAGCATATGCATGAAAGATACGCCCAAATCCAGAACATCCGGATCCTTTGTAAAGAAACTGAAAATCTGGCGTGGAACCAGGAGTGATACCAGGGTCAGTGCCGCTGCGACGACAAGAGAGCAGCCAAGCGTACTCCATTTTGGAGTCTGTGAAGATATTTATGATTCTTGTTATTGTCGGGCAATCGCGATTGAGTGTATGAGTCAGGCGGAAAGTACAGCTGGGACGGAGAAAAATACCGGATCGAGCATAGAAGCTGGTGAAAATAAGACTGGAAGCGGGCGGCTGCTTCTGGTGGCTTATGAACTGAGCGATATGCCGGAGATACCGCAGCTTTGGGAAAAAATTGCCGCGGCAGTCGGGTTTGAAAAAGATGAAGTGGTACTCACTGTGACGCACAACCATTCTTCACCGAATGACAGTAAAATTCGTGCTACAGAGGAGGAAACCGCCTTGGGCGAACGATATAAAGAGATTGAATTGTCGGCAGGCATAACGGCCTGCCGGGAAGCAGTATCTTCCCTGCGCCCTGCACGGTATGCCTATACAGAGGGGCAGAGCTTCATCAATGTCAATCGAAACTACTGTTCCCTGGCGGGGGAATGGCTGGAAGCTCCCAATTTTGCCGGGTTCAGTGATAAAACGCTTGCGGTGTTTTCGTTTGTGGATGAGGAAGGAAAGCTGATCGCTGCGTTTCTAAATCACGCGACTCATGCGACCAATATCTTTCAACAGCGGGATGCGGATGGAAAGACGAAGCTCTCTGGTAATTTTCCGGGAATTACCTGCCGCTTCCTGGAAGAATATTATGGGAATGGTTCGGTAGTGATGTGGACCTCCGGTGCGGCCGGGAATCAGAATCCTTTTCTGGTACATGGAATGCTGATGGAATATTCGGATGGATATTGCACAGAGGTAGCGTATCCGGACGGAGCGGGGTATCAGCAAATGGAATCCATTGGCCGTCGGCATGCTGCAGATGCAGTCAGGACGTTAAATCAGATCCGGGATTATTCGGATAAGATGGAGCTCTGTCATGTGAAGAAGCAAATTGATATTCCGGCGCAGAAGCGGGATGACCCATTATTCACAGGTCCTGCTGTCAAACCGAATATTGGATACAGAAAAGCAGGAGACCAGTACAGGCCGCCTGTATATCCGAAAATGGCAGATGACCCGGAGCATCCGGTGCCTTTGTATATGGAACTGCTGATCCTGGGGGATACCGCGATTGTGTGTGTCGGTGCTGAGCTGTTTGCGCAGCTGGGACAAAAGATCAAGGAAGCATCACCCTGGAAGCATACGGTGGTGCTGACGCACACACATTATCATATTGGGTATATTCTGGATGAATCGTCGAAAGATGTCAGAGCGCAGCAGAGCTTTGGGAGGATAAAGCCGGGAGCTGCGGATGAGCTGATATTGGAAGGCGTTCAGGAAATGTTTGCGGAAGTGAAAATACTGTAAACGTTTCATATTATAGCAATGAGACATCTAAAAAAGGAGGAAGAACAAGATGAAAAGGAAAATGGCAGCAATCATGGCATGCGCGATGATAGTTTCAGCGGCTGCGCCCGGAATGTCGCCCCTGGCGGTTCAGGCAGAGGAATCCGGTGAAAGCACGGTCTATGAGGCAGGAACCTATACTGGGAGCGCGAACGGCCTGAGCGGGACGGTAACGGTCAGCGTGACCTTTGATGAGACCAGCATTACGGACATTGAGGTTACAGAAAGCAATGAGACGGCATATCTGATGAAGACGGTCAGTGAAGTGATTCCGGAACGAATCATTGAATCCCAGTCATTGGCGGTAGATGCTGTGACAGGTGCGACTTATGCCAGCAAAGGTGTGATAAACGCTGTAGCGGACTGTGTGGAGCAGGCTGGCGGAGACGTGGACGCGATGAAGGTCGAGGTCGAGACAGAGCCTACAGAAGAGACTATGGACGTAGATGTGGTGGTTGTTGGATCCGGGCTTGCAGGTCTGATGACTGCGGCAGTTCTCAAGGATTCCGGCGTGGAAAATGTGGTTGTGATCGAGATGCAGGGCGTCGTTGGCGGAAGCGGTGTTTTCTCCGCCGGACAGATGTTTGGCGCGATTGAGGAAGAAAACCTGGACTATGTCAGAGAAGTCTTTCTGGAGCATACGATGGATTTTCCTGTGACGGAAGGATCTGAGGATTATCCCAATGAGGAAAAAGTAGACATATTGATTAATGAAGGCTATAATACGTTCCAGTATTTTCTGGAAAAGGGATATGAGCTGGCTTATACTGATCTGACGTTCCTGGATACACCGGCTGATACGCGTGTGTATTTGATTAACGAGGCCGCAGAGGAGGAAGGCATCACATCTGCGGGCGAGACTCTGGTATGGACTTTGCAGCAAATGTATGAGAGCATGGGCGGAGAAATCCTTCTGGAAACAACGGCTACTGATTTGATCGTAGATGAGGATGGAAAGGTGACAGGCCTTCATGCGGATACGCTCACCGGAACCCTGACGATTAACGCGGAATATGTTGTGATGTGTACAGGCAGCGCCGGAAGAAGCCAGGAAGTGCTGGCGGAATATATGCCGACAATGGCGGACGGAGAGACCCGTGTACTCGGAATGGGCAGTAATGGCTCCGGAATTCAGATGATGGCGGATATCGGAGCGGATGTGTATACCAACTGGATTGCGGCGACAGCAGGTATTTTCTCAATTAATCCGCTCAGTCAGCTGACGAATAACAGTACAAACATCAGTATCACGAATGTCAGTGAGCTTTATGTAGATACCGAAGGTGTAAGACTCTGCGCTGAATTCACCGAAGGAAGTAATGTGTATTACTACATGAAAGAAGGCGTAGAGGACAGTGTGTGGGTGATCCTGGATCAGGCGCTTGCGGAAGAACTGGAAGTAACAGATAAGCTGGAGCAGGGACTGGAAGAATATCCGTCTCGATTCTTTACCGCAGATTCCATTGAAGAACTGGCGGAGCTGACGGGACTTCCTTCGGAAACGCTGCAGGAAACGGTAGCGACATACAATTCTTATTGTGAGACTGGCGTAGATGAAGATTTTGGCAAGGACGCGGAATATTTGGTCGCGGTTGATGAAGCTCCGTATTATGCGGTTCGCTATTCCATTACTGGAAAAGACATCGCGGGCGGTGTGGTCAGCAATACCAGCTGTCAGGTGCTGGATACGGATGGCAACGTGATTGAGGGGCTGTACGCCTGCGGTTTTGCAAGCAACCGTGATTATTATGGTACTTCTCTGGTGGGTTCTGTAGGCTTGCAGACAGCAGTGACCGGCGGACGTCTGGCGGCACAGGACATTGCGGCAAAGTTAGGAACTGCTGAGTAGTTGACGTTGTTTCAAAGAGAAGGGTTTATCGGATGCTGTGCTGGCAATTTCCAACAGGCTGGCTGCATCAGAAATAAATCGAATGACAGGGTTCGCGAAGTGGTTCCTGTAGCAGAAAGTGAGAGTTCTATGAGAAAGCTGTCAAGACAAACCAGAAATACGATCGTGCTTGCCGGAGTCATATTGGTGCTTGCACTTAGCGGAATGTTATATCAGAAACTGAAGATTCTGAGCGCAGAACCGGCAGAGTATGCAGTCATTCAGGTGAATGGAGAAGTTTATGAAAAGCTGGATCTTTCGCAGGATACCGAACTCATGTATGAGGATGAGTGGGGAAATTATAATCTCATCAAAGTTGAAAACGGCTATGTGACGGTGACAGAAGCAAATTGTTCTGACCTGACATGTATGTATATGGGAGCAATTTGCAGTGAAACGGGTGGTGTGATTGCCTGTTTGCCGCACAGACTGATTATTTATATCGAGTAGATGCTTTGTAAGAAAAGGAATGAGGATGTAAGCCGCGAACCTCCCTGCGCGGCTGGCTCAATAAACGAGCAGGAGACGTATATCGTCTCCTGCTCGTTTTCAGGTATACAATTACGCTCTAAGCCGTCTCCAGATGCGCTAGCCGCCGCCACGTCCCCTGATGATAGCGCAGCAGAAAGCAGGTGATCCGGAAAATCCAGTCCACGACCATGCCGATCCAGACGCCGATGGCGCCGTAGCCCATCCGCTGTCCGAGAACGATGCTTAAGACGATGCGGAAGGCAAACATGGAAAAAATGGAAATTCCCATGGTAAATTTCACGTCGTTGCAGGCACGGAGCATATTTGGAAACGTAAAGGCCAGCGGCCAGAGCAGGATGGCGCAGCCGTCGTGGATCCAGACGAGGATGAAAGCCAGGGATGTCGTTTCCGCGCCCAGCCCATAGAGGGTGAGGATCGGTTTTAAAAATACCAGGATCGATCCGCTGCACAGCAATGTCAGACCGTAGGCGATCAGAATCAGTTTTTTGGTGTAATAACGGATCTGTTTTTCGTCCCCGGCGCCGACACAGCGGCCGATGACCGCGATCATGGCCAGGTTCATGGCCTGTCCGCCGATACAGCCCATGGAGTCCAGGCTGTTTGCGACGCCGTTGGCAGCGATCTGGACAGTGCCGAACCCGGAGATGATGCTGACGACGATCACACGTCCGAGCTGAAAGATTCCATTTTCAATGCCGCTGGGGATGCCGATGTAGTAGATGCGGCGGATCAGCCCGCCGTCGAAACGGAACTTGCCTGGATCGATGTGGATTTCCAGACCCGGATTGCGCAGCAGGACATAGAGGACAATCGCCGCAAACGCGCGGGAGAGCAGGGATGGAACAGCAACGCCGACGACGCCCGCATGCAGGACGAAGATGCCGACGGCGTTGCCGACCACATTGCTCAGATTCATGACGATGGATACCTTCAGCGTGACGCTGGTGCGGTTCATGACACGGAAGATCGCGGCGGTGGAATTGTACACGGCGAGGAATGGGTAGGAGAATACGGAGATCGTCATGTACAGCAGCGCCGCTTTAAATACGTCCTCCTCGATGCTGCCGAAAAACAGGCGGATGATGCCGACTCTGGCGGCGAGGATAAGAGCAGAAAGAACCACAGTGATCAGCAGGGCAGACACAATCAGCTGCATGACCGAGTGGCAGGCCTGCTCTCTTTTTTTGGCTCCAAGAAATTGAGAAGTCACCACAGCGCCGCCGGTCGCGAGCGCTGACAGGACAGCAAAAATCAGGTTATTGAACATATCGACCAGCGAGACGCCGGAGACAGCGGCTTCGCCTGCGTTGGATACCATCATGGTGTCCGCCATGCCGACCGTGATCGCGAGCGCCTGCTCCAGAAAGAGCGGCAGGATCAGAATCAGCAGATCGTGGTTAGAAAACAGCCGGCTGGCCGGCTGTGTATTCTTTGTATTCATTGCAAACATTCTCCTCTCATGAAAAAACAGAATTACATTCGCTATTATAAATTTACGTCTATTTGAAGCAGTCCTTCGCATTTGCTGTGAGGTATTGTATGAAAGCTTTATTCCCGCGAAGCAACGAGCCAAGTAGCCGTGCTTGCACGGATATTTGACTTTACAGTGCGCGTCTTTCAATGAGCAGCTTCATATCCTTTACTGCCTGTGCCTGGCTTTCGAAAACGATTCCGTGGAATCCGAGTGTGCAGGCTGTTTTCACATTTTGCGCAGAATCATCAAAGAAGATGGATTCCTCCGGTATGACTTCGGGGCAGCGTTCGAGAAAGGCACGGAAGATTTCCGGTTCCGGTTTCAGCAGGCCGACCTCATAGGAAAACAGACCGTCGCGCATCAGCGGCAGAAAATCAAGCGCATCCCGTGTCCGCTCAATCAGCCACAGAGAATAATTGGAGAGATAATAGGTCTCAAAGCCGTCAGCTTGCAGCTCGCGGATCCACGGAATGGTGTATTCTCTTTTGCAGATGGTGCCATTTGAGTGGTCGAACACCGAAAGAATGTCCTCCCGGTATTCCGGGGAGACAAGGGAAGTCAGCTCTTCCCGAATCTGGGGGATGGGTTTGAGACCGCGGTCCAGATCACGCCAGAGGGAACCGCCGAACACGGTCTCGCGAAGCAGAGCTTCCTTCTCTGGTTTGAAACCGAAGCCTTTCATATAAGTATCTGGGTCAAAGTCGATCAGAACCCGGCCGATGTCAAAAATGATGTTCTTTATCATGAGAAAAATCCTTTCTGCGTGGTGATAAGTAAAAAACTCCTTGCTGATGATAGCAGAAAATGCCAGAAGATACAATCGAAAAATGGATGAAAAATGCAGTGGAAAAATGCTTGTAGTGCTTCCGCAAATATGC
>JAJPXX010000148.1 GCA_021205225.1 Lachnospiraceae bacterium | reverse complement strand
CTCCCACACGCTGCCAAGTACTCCCTCAAACATTTTCCTGGATGGGAAATTCCCAGAACAGGGCAAAAACATTTTTCAACCCAAATTTTTCTCTTTCCTGAAAAGACCTGACAGATGTCAGGTCTTTTCGTTTTACAGATATTTTTTTATATACTGCCCTGTATAGGAAACCGGATTCTCCGCGACCTCCTCCGGCGTCCCTTCCGCAATCACCGTGCCGCCCCGGTCGCCGCCCTCCGGGCCAAGATCAATAATGTAGTCAGCGGTCTTAATCACATCCAGATTGTGTTCAATCACGATTACCGTATTGCCGCCCTCAGCCAGACGGCGCAGAATATCCACAAGCTTATGGACATCCGCGAAATGCAGGCCGGTAGTCGGCTCATCCAGGATATAAACAGTCTTGCCGGTGCTGCGGCGGGAAAGCTCCGTCGCCAGCTTGATACGCTGCGCCTCGCCGCCGGAAAGCGTTGTGGACGGCTGACCAAGCTTAATATAGGAAAGACCGACATCGTTCAGCGTCTCAATCTTTCGCCGGATCTGCGGCAGATGATCGAAAAATTTCAGCGCCTCCTCCACGGTCATATCCAGCACATCATAGATGGATTTTCCTTTGTATTTCACATCCAGCGTCTCGCGGTTATAGCGTTTGCCATGGCAGACCTCACAGGGAACATAGACGTCCGGAAGAAAATGCATCTCAATTTTGAGGATGCCGTCTCCGGCGCAGGCCTCGCAGCGACCGCCTTTGATATTAAAGCTGAAACGGCCTTTTTTGTAGCCCCTCGCCTTCGCGTCCGCGGTCGATGCAAACAGATCGCGGATCATATCAAAAACGCCCGTATACGTCGCCGGGTTCGAACGCGGGGTACGCCCGATCGGAGACTGGTCAATATTAATCACCTTGTCCAGCTGTCCAATTCCCGTGATCGCCCGATGCTTTCCCGGAATCGTCCGCGCCCGGTTCAGATCCTTTGCCAGACGCTTATATAGAATCTCATTAATCAGCGAGCTTTTCCCGGAACCGGAAACACCGGTCACGCAAGTCATCACACCGAGCGGAATCTTTACATTAATATCCTTCAGATTATTTTCCCGCGCGCCGCGAATCTCCAGCCAGCCGGTCGGCTTCCGTCTTACCTCCGGAACCGGAATAAACAGACGATGGCTTAAATACGCACCCGTGATGGATTTCGGACAGTTTTTCAAATTCTCCGCCGTCCCGGCTGCCACAACCTCTCCGCCATGCTCCCCCGCGCCGGGTCCGATATCCACGATATAATCTGCCGCATACATCGTATCCTCGTCGTGTTCCACCACAATCAGGGTATTTCCGAGATCCTTCAGATTATTCAATGTGCGCAGCAGCTTGTCATTGTCGCGCTGGTGCAGGCCAATGCTCGGCTCATCCAGAATATAGGCCACGCCGACCAGTCCGGAGCCAATCTGCGTCGCCAGGCGAATTCGCTGTGCCTCGCCGCCGGATAGCGTGCCGGTCGCGCGCGACAGGCTTAAATAGTCCAGGCCTACGTCAACCAGAAAACCAATCCGCGCCCGAATCTCCTTCAAAATCTGCGCGCCGATCAGAAGCTGCTGCTGCGACAGCTCCAGATTTGCCAGGAACTTCTGTAAATCCCCAACCGACATGGAAGTAATCTCGTGAATATTTTTCCCGCCAACGGTCACTGCCAGCGCGGACGACTTCAGTCTCTGCCCGCGGCAGGCCTTACAGGGGGTAATCCGCATAAAGCTCTCATATTCCTGTTTCGTATAATCCGATGAAGTCTCCCGATAGCGCTGCTCTACATTCCGGATCAGGCCGTCAAATGCCACATCATAAACTCCAATGCCGCGCTGCCCCCTGTAATGCACCTTTACCTCTTTGCCGTCTGTCCCGTAAATCAGCATATGCTGGATATCCGGCGCCAGCTGTTCAAACGGCGTCGATAAATCAAAATGATACTCCTTCGCCAGCGCAGTCAGGAGCGCGTACGTAAAGCTCGATGGATCGGTGCAGGACTGCCAGCCGTTCACGACAATCGCGCCCTCCCGGATGCTTAAAGACTTATCCGGGATCATCAGGTCAATGTCAAACTCCATCTTGTAGCCCAGACCGGTACATTCCGGACAGGCGCCAAACGGGTTATTAAAAGAAAAGCTGCGCGGTTCGATCTCATCAATGCTGATATTGCAGTCCGGGCAGGAAAAGCTCTGGCTGAAGCTGATCATCTCTCCCTCACCGACATCCACATATCCCAGGCCGTCCCCCAGCTGCAGCACTGTCTCCATTGAATCCGTCAGGCGCTTCTCAATCCCCTGCTTCACCACCAGGCGGTCCACTACGATTTCAATGTTGTGCTTAATATTTTTCTCAAGCTTAATCTCCTCGGAAAGATCATACAGGTTCCCGTCAATCCGCACACGCACATATCCGCTGCGCTTCGCCTGCTCCAGCAGCTTCACATGCTCGCCCTTGCGCCCGCGCACAACCGGCGCAAGCAGCTGGATCCGCGTCCGCTCCGGCAGCGCCATGATCTGATCCACCATCTGATCCACGCTCTGCTTTTTAATCTCACGTCCGCACTTCGGGCAATGCGGAATCCCGATCCGCGCATATAATAATCGGAAATAATCATAAATCTCCGTCACCGTGCCGACCGTCGAGCGCGGATTCCGGTTCGTCGTCTTCTGATCAATCGAGATCGCCGGCGGAAGCCCCTCGATACTTTCTACCTCCGGCTTCTCCATCTGCCCCAGAAACTGTCTGGCATAGGAGGACAGCGACTCCATATACCGGCGCTGCCCTTCCGCGTAAATCGTATCAAAGGCAAGCGACGATTTGCCTGAACCAGACAGGCCGGTAAGCACCACAAACTGATTGCGCGGAATATCCAGGCTGATATTTTTCAGATTGTGCTCGTTCGCCCCGCGGATGCGGATGAACTGCTTTTTGTCTGGTATGGCCGTTCTGGCTGTTTTTCCGATCGAATCTGTCATATTTTCTTCTGCCATCCCGCGTTTTTCTTCTGTCTCATTATACATATCCATTACATCATTCAGATTCATTTGTTCCTCCACTCTGTCTGTGGCACTCGAAATAATTGAACTCATTCCTGGCTCTCTCTTTCTTCTTCTCTGCTTTCTCCCCAAAACCAGATCTTCTATGTTCTTTCTTTGCACGAAACACCATCCTGCCTGAGCAGCGTTATTTCAGCCCTTTCAAGCGTGTACCATATTCACATGAACATTGTACTTGCTCTGATTGAACAGTCTTTCTCATTCGTCGATCTCCTGCAAATGCTTCTTCAGCATAATCATCTTATCACGCAGCTCAGCCGCGCTCTCGAAATCCAGTTCCGAGGCTGCCTTCTTCATCTTCTTCTGCACCTCGGCAATCAGCTTCTCCAGCTCCTCACGGTTCATCGACTCCGGATCCTTCTCCATCTGCACTTCCTGCTTCGCCAGCTCCTTTGAAATGCTGATCAGATCGCGAACCGCCTTTTTAATCGTCTGCGGCGTGATGCCATGCTCTTCATTGTACTTCTGCTGCAGCTCCCGCCGTCTCTGTGTCTCATCCATCGCCACACGCATCGAATCTGTAATCGTATCCGCATACATGATCACATGTCCCTGCGCATTCCGCGCGGCACGCCCAATCGTCTGAATCAGAGAAACGGAGGAGCGCAGAAATCCTTCCTTGTCCGCATCCAGAATCGCCACCAGCGAAATCTCCGGGATATCCAGTCCCTCTCGCAGCAGGTTGATTCCGACCAGCACGTCAAAGACATCCAAACGCATATCGCGTATAATCTCCGTCCGCTCCAGCGTATCAATATCCGAATGCAGATAACGCACACGGATCCCTACTTCCTTCATATAGTCTGTCAGATCCTCTGCCATCCGCTTCGTCAGCGTCGTCACCAGAATCTTGTTCCCCGCCGCCGTCTCCTTATTGATCTCACTGATCAGATCATCAATCTGCCCTTCGACCGGCCGCACCTCCACGCGCGGATCCAGAAGCCCTGTCGGCCGGATAATCTGCTCCGCGCGCAGCAGCTCATGCTCCTCCTCATAATCGCCCGGCGTCGCCGAAACAAACAAAAGCTGGTCTATTTTATCCTCAAACTCGCCAAAATTCAAGGGACGGTTGTCCTTCGCCGACGGCAGGCGGAAGCCATAATCCACCAGTGTCGTCTTACGCGACTGGTCGCCTACATACATCGCCCGAATCTGCGGCACCGTCTTGTGCGACTCGTCAATAATCATCAGAAAATCATCCCCGAAATAATCCATCAGCGTATGCGGCGTCGCCCCCGCCGGAAGTCCTGCCAGGTGGCGCGAATAATTCTCCACGCCAGAACAGAAACCTGTCTCCCGCAGCATCTCCACGTCAAAATTCGTCCGCTCCGCAATCCGCTGCGCCTCAATCAGCTTATCCTCACTCTTAAAATAAGTCACCCGCTCTGCGAGCTCCTCCTCGATCGCGTCCGCAGCCCGCAGAATCTTCTCCATCGGCACCACATAATGCGACGCCGGAAAGACCGCGATAAACTCCAGCCCCTTCTTCACGGCTCCTGTCAGCACGTCAATCTCCGTAATCCGGTCGATCTCGTCCCCGAAAAACTCCACCCGGTAGGCATAGTCGTCCGCATTCGCCGGAAAAATCTCCAGCACATCCCCACGCACGCGGAACGTACCCCGGTGAAAATCCATCTCATTTCGGTCATACTGAATATCAATCAGCTTCCGCAGAATCTCATCCCGATCCCGTTCCTGCCCCTGCCGCAGGTAGAGTACCAGATCCTTATAATCCGCCGGGCTGCCCAGGCCATAGATACAGGAAACACTCGCCACAATGATAACATCCTGTCGCTCCACCAGCGAAGCCGTCGCCGACAGGCGCAGCTTATCAATCTCATCATTGATCGCTGAATCCTTCGCAATGTACGTATCCGAAGAAGGCACATACGCTTCCGGCTGGTAATAATCATAGTAGCTCACAAAATACTCGACTGCATTTTCAGGGAAAAATTCTTTGAATTCTCCGTAGAGTTGGGCAGCAAGGGTTTTATTGTGCGCTATTACCAAAGTCGGTTTCTGCAATTCCTGTATGACATTCGCCATCGTGAAAGTCTTGCCGGAACCTGTGACACCCAGCAAAGTCTCGAATTGATTGCCTTCTTTGAACCCCTGGACGAGTTCTTTAATCGCCTGCGGCTGGTCGCCGGTGGGCTGGTATTCGCTGTGTAAAACAAAAGGTTTTTGTTCAGACTGCACAAAAATCACCTCAAAATTCCATAATTAAAAAGTTCGTCTATTACGCAGAAATTCGTCGAGCCACATTCTCAGTTTTTGGAAAAATCCGCTCTCGACGAATTTTGGTCACCACTTTTAATTTTTCAGACTGTGCGGAAGTAGTAAAACCATGCAGACAGTATAACAGATTTTATCACGCATGTCTATACGCAAATCGAACATAGGTTCTAATACTGTCATTCATATTATTGCACATAGAAAACCCGCCACTGGTGACCAGTTTACGTCAAAAACAAGTATCACATATTTGATTTCCGGAAACGTTCTTTCAGTCACTGTCCTTATCACAGCCAGCGCTCTTATTTTCCTTCAAAAATCTGCTTACGTCAATCTCTATTTTAGAAATATCATCATCCTCTGGCTCTTCTCTGTTCGGCATGACCTTCTCCATATAAGAAAGAAGCTCCGGAATCTCTTCCGGGATAATATTTGCGTTATCACCATAGACATCCATTGTGATAATCTCCTTGGCGTGTCCCATCAATTCAGAAACTGCTTTGGGGTTAAAATCGCTTTTCAGGAGCAGCGTGCAGTAGGTACTTCTCAGATCATGCCAGCGAATATCCGGCAGTCCGGCATCCTGCAAAAGCTTCTTATAATGGGACCAGTGAAAATCCTTACTTCTGGGTTTTCCATAAGTCGAGCAACAGATATAATCCGCATCCAGAAACCGTTTTCCATTTCTACTGCGGTTTTGTTCATAAACTTTTCGTTCCTGCAGAATGGCTTCAAACACATAATCAGGAATCGGAAGAATCCTGCGGCTCGACATCGTTTTCAGAGGCAGTTCTTTTTTCGTTGCCGGTTTTTCATCCACACCGTAAGACTCCCGGTTCAGCTCTTTTCCGAGCTGCCGCTCCACCGAAAGTGTCCGATTGATATAATCCACATCCGAATATTTCACCGCGTTTATTTCCTGCCTGCGTAGCCCCATCAGTACATTAAACAATACCTGCATATTAATTGGGATAACCACCTTCTCTACGGATTTCGCGGAAATGGCGCCTTTGCGCAGCATCTTGTAATCCGTGCCGATCTCGATATAATTATGAACGCAGGAGTATTCTTCCTCCACTTTGAGTTTCATTCCCTTTACCAGCTCGTCCAACATAGCAGCGCGGTTCTGTGAAGCAAAGCTCTGTACCACGCACTGGTCGTGGAGATAATCTTCCATCAGTGAACCTTCCAGATAAGTCAGTTCATACGGAATATCAATTCCCTGTTCTTTCAGGATACGCTGCCCCTGATTCAGGTAATACTCCGCAACTTCCTTTTCAAGATGCCGGCTTCCGCTGTGGATTACAACATAGAGACTGCCATCCTCCTCACAATCAGCTTCAGTCAAATATCTGTGCAAGCACGGCTACTTGGCTCGTTGCTTCGCAGGAATAAAATGATTGCCGCCCCCAAGAGACCCCATACTCTGCATAATTCTATCCAGACTAATATGCCTGTAACACTTCAATTCTTCAAAGGGAAAGCTCTCCGTAAAACGGTGAGGCTTACTCCGAATACGAAATCCAGACGGAATCCTCTCCCGAATCACTGTATCCAGTTTCTGGTATTCCAGCTTCCTCTGTTTCAGCTTCGCTATGGTAATGCCGCAGCCAATATCAATCCCAACAATATTCGGCAGTACCGTATCGTTTACCGTCATAGTTAAACCAATCGGCCCAACCTTGCCCGGATGGACATCCGGCATCAGACGAATAACACTTCCTTTCGCTCCCTTCTGGTCACAGATCAGCTTCACCTGTGCCAGTGCATAATCTTCTACATGATCCGTTAATATTTTCGCTGAGGCATATTTTCCATCTACTGTTTTCATAACTGTTCCATCCTTTTCTTTAAATTATTTTTATCATTACAACTTGAAATGAGTTTCCATAACATGACCTATACTTCTAATCAATACTTATATCCTATGCTCTGGCAATCCTATTTTCTTTTTTTCATCTCTGGCTGCCTTTCTTCTTAGAATACCGGTTTTCTGCGTCAAATTACCATATTTGATTTTTGTGAACATACTAATACAATTTACCGTAATACCGTGTGCATCCACTATTGTCTATCAGCTGTATTATAATCATTGGAAGGAAATATTTTTCTAAGCAAAAGAAAAGCAGCCGTCATGACTGCTCTTACAAACATTTCTTTATCTCAAATATTTCATCATTCCCCTTGATTCTTTGACTCCTCTTCGCCCAGTTTTTTCTCTATATACTGCTTAATACCGTCAAAGAAGAACTCGGCCTGGCTGATCTGTTTCTGAACCTTATCTTTTGAAATAATGTAATAATCATCATAATCCGCATCTGATCTGACATCAAATGCTTCTCGCAAGATTTTTGAATACTCCTTATCAAAGATGCCCGTCTTAACATAATTTCTCTGAAAATAGGCCATTACGCCGGAATGCTTGGAGAAGTCAACACCATCCAGGGCAAGTATCGCCCTCACACAATGAAATATTGCATAATATGAACGGTTAGCCGCTCCGTAGTATTCTTCTGCATCTGTTAAAATATGTGCAGATTTTATGCAATTCTCTGCTTTCTCTAACCTGTATCTGCTTAAAGATATCTGTCGTTCATCCATATACAGCCACCCCGTCTCTTACCACATTCCGATAGAAGGGCAGGAAATCCTGGTTTTCCTGAAAATGCTTCTTGTCCCTCAACAGTATCGAAAGGAAAACATCTTCATCCAACGAAATATCATTGGCCATTTCATATGTCCTGTCTCTTAAATTTTCCACCTCATCTCTGTCACAGTCCAGCAAAATCATAATATCAATATCTGACTCTTCTGTGTTGTCGCCCCTGGCATACGAGCCATACAAAATAATCCGATCCAGCTTACTGCCAAATATGTGCTTCGATTCCTCTCTGACCTTACCCAAAACCGTTTGCAATTCCGCCTTTGTACACATATTCATCATCTCCTCTCCGAGACTTCTTTTCATAAGCAATTATAACAGATTCCTGTCATTCTTTCACTCTTTTTTCCAAAAGAATAACAGACTTTTCAAGCTAAATTCTGTCTTCCACCCATTACGTTTCTTTTACTACTTTCTTTCGACGAATTTTGGTCATCATTATGCGAAATCCGCGCCATCCAAAAAGCATTAAATAGTTCATTCAGCATCAACATCTTGTGCTTTTCTGCAAAAACTGAATGTTGTAATGTGCCGTTGCTATGCTGCTGATCATAGTATTCTCTTGCGATAATCATAATTATCCAGAAAATACAACAAAAAGTGTGTGACCACAACTCCCTGCAATGAACACGCAAAGAAAATGCAATTACCATTATGGCAATAATACAACTACAATTGCAATTTCTACTCCCCTAAATATACGCAGCAATAGCAACGAATACTTATCCTTCAACTGCATTCACAATCTTTGCCATCCATCCTTTCTACTTCGTTGATGGAAAACAATAAAT
>JAJPXX010000202.1 GCA_021205225.1 Lachnospiraceae bacterium | reverse complement strand
CTTTAGATAATATGAAGTGACCTCACATTTGCACCAACGTGGATTTACCTGTATACTAAAGTTTGACAAAAACAAAGGTAACAGGGATTACCACATACAAAGGAGGCCACTATGTATAGAATACTAAAAATCGGGATGGATGTCCATAGTAAAACTTACACAATCTGCGCAATGGAGCCGATAATCGGCCAGGAAGATCGCATCATCGCGAGCATGCAGGTAACAGCAGACTATAAAAACATTATCATGTTTATTGAAAGCCTTAAGCTTAAACTCGGTCTTGGTAATGAATACGATATCGAATGCGGTTATGAGGCTGGATGTCTGGGATACTCCCTCTATAACCAGCTCACGGCAGCTGGTGTAAAATGTACGATCCTGGCACCAACAACGATGCTCACGGAGCAGGGCATCCGGATCAAAACCGATGCCAGAGATGCGCGCATGATTGCCCAGTGTCTCGCGTATGGCGGCTATCGCGCAGTGTATATTCCGACAGAAGAAGACAATTCCGTCAAGGAATATCTGCGGATGCGGGATGACCACAAACAGGCACTAAAAAAGATCAAACAGCAGATTAACGCGATGTGCCTGCGCCACGGCCATCATTATGACGGCACGAAATGGACCATTAAACATATCACCTGGCTGCGAAAACTTGAACTGTCACCGTTATATCGGGAAACACTTGATGAGTATATGGCATCATATGACGAGCAGACAGCAAAGATAGAACGGTTTGATAAAAGGATTGAGGAAATCGCTTCGGAAAGCCGTTATCAGGAAAAGGTACGGAAGCTGGGGTGCCTGCTTGGAATACGGACGCATACAGCATTGTCGCTCATAGTTGAAACTGGCGATTTCAGCCGATTCAAAAAAGGAAACACTTATGCAGCGTATCTGGGATTGGCGCCGGGGGAAAATTCCAGCGGAGAACATATCAAACGCACCGGAATCACAAAAGCTGGAAATACACATTTACGTCTGCTGCTGATAGAGGCTGCCCGTGGGATATGTAAAGGAGCTGTCGGCCACAAATCAAAAGAGCTGCGATCGCGCCAGGAAGGGAATAAAGCTGAAGTCATCGCATATGCAGATAAAGCGAACACGAGATTGCGGAGTAAATACTATCGATATATCCGTCATGGAAAAAAGAAGAATGTAGCCGTAGCAGCAATAGCGAGGGAATTGGCATGCTTTGTGTGGGGAATGATGACGGATAATATAGGGATGGCGGCGTGAATCATGATGCAAATATGTGAATGGGACACTACACTGCCTGTCTTCTGTAAAGGGCAAGCCGCCGATGGCGGTGCTCCGCACCCTTGACAGAAGCCATCCAGCGCAGTCAAAAGATAATCAAGCGGGAAACAGCAAGTGTGCTGTTCCCACAGCAACAAGAAACCATAAAAACTGACAGCATCTGTAAGGGGCTGTGATCACTTCAAGGTTCGAGCTATCTGCGTACCTGCTATGTGCGCACGTAAAACCGTGATCCACGCTTTTAGATCGCAGAGCTCTCGGCGGAACCATTAGCCTGTTGGTAACCAATCCACGAATAACAGAGTGGCCACATGCCGGGAACTGTTAAATCAGAGCTTCTTACAAATGCTGTCAGGGAAAAAGTGACAAAATCAAGAGCTTGAGTTTGTGTAAAATTCACTCTTGACAAAGGTCACTTCATAACAGCAGGTCTTTCTTCTTCTCGCTCAGGCAATATCAGCAATTTTTGTCCATGATATTTATAATAATCTCTTCCATTACCATAATCTTCATGTAGACGTTTACTAACGTCTAGTCGATAATCCGTATCTATTGTTATATATCCTTCATCATATAACGTATGTAAGTCAGATCTCAATAGCAAACCATTTGTTACAGCATGTTCCCCGTTTTGAGAATATGGCTTTATATGAGCAGCTTGTAAAACCGGCAAAGTTCGTTCGCCAGTTATTGCACATCTGCGTTGATAGGCATCAGTAACCAAAACCCGAAATGCTCCTTGCCCCAGTCTATGTTTCGTTACGCCAGTAGAATATCGCTGTCCAGAAAGCAATGAATAATATGCGGATACTCTATTGATCACTTCCTGATACATTCGCTGTCCAATTGGTTCATCGGTTGTGTATGTTTTTCCTTGAACAATGCTGTAATTCCAATTTTCAGGAGCCGGAATCCATTCACTTCTTTCCAGGAAAAATGGCTCAGTTAAAATAATGCAGCCAATTTGCGGATTCCCATCTGCAATATTATTTCTACTTCTATATTTTGCAATCCTATTATTCAGCTCAGCTAATGAACGCGTCCCATTCTTTATACCAAAGGTTTCCCATGCCATATATGTTGGAAGCACAGTACTGCGAACAAAATATCCTCCACCCACTATATAATCATCCGGTTTATGAAGTTTAAACAGGAACAGTTCATTCGGCTGCAGTGCCTTGAAATTCCGGGCACCCGGTGTCCAAAAGTTCACCTCATCACACTGTTCTGATTTTAAAAGTTCAAACCAATTTTTATCAGTAACACCAACATACATTTTCAACGTGACCACCTCCCTGATTTGCTAAGATAGCGCTTCTGTCTCTTCACATAGGTTCCGTAACCCTTCCTATGCACAAAGTCGTTTTCTGATTTCGTTCATAAAATAATTAAAACTGGGGGAACAATTATTGTCTAAATCCATGTATTCCCCTATATTCCTGGCCCACTCGCATTTTTGTGTTCCAATCTCCATATACGAAGAACAATCCTTATTAAGCCTTGTCAAACCTCCCGGATAGACTGCTTCTGCCAGTTTTTCCCATGTGCCACAAATACTATCCTGTTCATAGCTATGCAGGACACCTATCCTCGCTCGAGGATACGCCGCTATTACTGCACTCTCATCTCCCAGCAACCAGGCTTCCATCTCCTCAACAGCAATACAAAAAACATGATCCATCGTAATCCTGTTCTGCATCGCTACATTTTCCAGTTGGCTTCGAAAGGTCTCTGTATCACGGTCATCATTATCCAGAACAATAATGATAGCAGCCGTTATTCCCTGCAGGCTTTTATTTAACCCACGCAATACTGTTGTTAAATCATTAAGCAATTTACCATCTTTTGTTTCTTTTACTGTATTCTTTTTCGTAAATCCTCCAATGCCACGATACCCTTTACAGTAATATGTAGTCTGCGGATTATCCTTTACTATTTTTTCCATAATTTTCTCAATCAGTTCTTTTCCTGATGGATCTTCTATCAAAAAATGAAAATGCATAGCTCCTCCATTATCCGAAATATTCACTGTACCACAAATCTCCTACCATTGCGCCTTCATTTGCCAATTCTTTTACAAACTCATACGAAGACGCCTGTTTCGCCATGGAGAATCCATCCTCCTGCTTTTCCAGAACCCATACTTCTTCCGGGGAAAGCGCGTTTACAAAGAACGGACTATGCGTTGTCACAAAAAGCTGCTTTCCATATCCACTTCCAACACTGTTTTTCATCTCGATAGCAAGTTTAGCCATGTACTGATGATAAAGTCCATTTTCCGGTTCTTCTACAAATACAAGTTGACGCGGATTTCGTTCATGCAGAAGCAGATAATATGCAAACAACTTCAAAGTGCCGTCTGACATGCGCTGAGAGAAAAACGGTTCGTCAAATCCATTCTGCCAAAATTCCAATACCATCTGCCCATTTTGTAGTTTTACAGGTTCAATCTTCGTGATATTCGGAATTTTTGTTTGTATATCTGCCAGAATCTTCTTAAACTCAGCCGGATTTTCCCGATACATATACTGGGCTACATTATTCAGATTGCTGCCGGTGCGGTTCAGGTGCTGTGCCGGTGCTGCCGTTTGAAGCTGTCTCGCCGCATCCGGTGTAAAATAGCATAAGTACCAGCTTCTTAAAAAGCCCAAAAATAATTCAATTCGAGAATATTGCTTCATAGCTCCAAGCGTTACAATTCCCAATTTCCGGGTATCCGCTAATTCCACATTTACTTTTTCGCCCTCACCAACAACCGAACCATCCTCATTCTGACCGCTGTCTTTTCCTTCAAATGCATATCCCTTGCCATCTACAAGATTAAGAAAGGAAAGGGGCCATCCTCGTTTTTGGCCAGGGCGACGCTGACGAAGCCTTTCTTCTTTCACATATGGACGATCAGATTCGTCTTTTGCAATGGTCAATTCATAAGTAATAGGCCTGGAACTACTATTTTCCTTATAATATATTTCAAAATGAATGGGTTCCTCGCTTCCCTGACAGAAAAGCTGATAATAACCTACCCCATTATGAGAAACCCACCCAGTGACCCCATCAGACGAGATACATTCTGATATAAAGCCAAAAGCATCTGCCAATGTGCTTTTTCCGTTTCCGCTTGGTCCTATGATAGCTACCATATTTCCCAGCTCATCACCAGACTGATCACTGAATAATTTCCCCATTTTAACATCCTTTAGGGAACCATAATTTTGAACTTTAATTCCTAAAATTTTTCCCATATCAATCCTCCTGTTGATATCCATTCACTTTATATATTCTTCCACAAAATTCTCATTTCTGATACAAGACTTCCGATTCTTCAATCAAATCCTGTATATCATAATTTACACTTGTCGCCGTAAAGTCCGGTGCATTCTTAAACGGCTGCTTCAAATAAATCGTATGTGTGTCACTGCCGTCTACTTCCACGATCGCCAGGATGAATTCATCCGGTTTGTTGAGTGCTGTCAGGATCTCGTTTTTACTGACGGTTACCGTTGTGGAACCTTTCGCTCGTCCTTTCACTTCGATAAACCGCAATGCGTTCGCATATGCAGCCATGCGCTTCCTCATCCCTTCCGGAACATAAGATTCCACATCATAGCCGCACTTCGACGCGCTCACATCCGTCGGCCGGTATCCCAGCGATGTCTCAATCTGGATGACCGCATTCATGGCTGCGTATTCGACACTCTGCCGGTCACCATGTCCGAAGGTATCCCCGGATGAAGTCGCGGTCAGCTTATGAATCAATCCTCTCGGAATCACCAGTGCTCCGCCCGTAATTATCGGTGGCATTGGCGAAATCCTGCGTTCTTTCTCGATTTCCGCCAGGCGGCTCTGCATCCGATTTTCCAGTTCCTCCGCCCGCCTTGCTGCCAGCTTTGAATTCAGTCTGGAATTTGTTTTGCCTGCTGCTTCTTTTTGTGCGAGATCCCCAGCACGAAAGTCCCAATATTGGATCTCCGCTGTCAGACGGTCTTTGACAGCTTTTTCTGTTTTATCCAGCATCGCTTCCTTACGGTTTTTTACCTCCGCAAAATGTTCAGGAATCAAATGCTGGATCGCATAGCCTTTTGCGATTCCTTCCACATCCTTACACAGCCAGTCCTGAGAGCCGTCCTGCGCGGAGCGCATCGGAATAGACGGCTCGACCTGCCGCTGAGCGGAGCGAGGGGGCGTTTCCCCTGATTTCATCCAGTCATGAACCGCTTTGTACTCTTCATCCGTTGCTGCCCGATAATCCAGATACGGCGCATACCCAGCGCCTGATGCAGAACCATCCTTTTTGATCTCCACAAAATGAACATGTTTGGAAATCGTCCTCCGGGTTCCGTCCTTTAGTGTCACACCATCCTGGACTGCATCCTCTATGTAGAAAAGAAGCCTTGCCTCCTCACTGAAATCACTGTCATCAATAAACACTGCGCCGCGTTTCATAACATCCACATTCTTTTCCCGGATCAGGTCAATCGTCGCTTCCAGAAGCGGATGCCCTGGGCAGATCAGTTCCGCCTGTGCCTGTCCCGGAATCACACAGTATTCTTTGTCAAAGCAGACTCTTTCGTACCGTTTTAAAACAGGTTCTCCATAACCAATCTGCATATCCCGGTTGCGCACTGCATACGGGACAGATGTAATCTGATATCGTCCGGTCTCCTTCTTACGTATCTTTCCTCCAAGTGACTGGAAGGCTTCCAGGAAAAATGATTCGATAAAATGAGGCTGCAGCTTGTGCGCTTCTATGCGTTCCATATCTTCGCGGATCGCATTGACGGAATGAACATCCATCACGTCATCCGTCAAAGCCTGTTCTTTGATCAGTTCCTTGAATTTATCCGGATTCATAGAATGATCCACGACCTGGTTCAGCCTTGCACGTACCTCCGGATCGTTCCCGTACCGCACGGCCTCGATCAGCAAATCCCGCAGGGATTTATTGTCAAAGGACATTTCCCAAGGATGTCAAATACCTTGCCGCCCAGCGCCTGTCTTTCCTCTTCCAGCTTTGCGAACAGTCTCTGGAACACAAATCCTTCTCTGGTCTCGGATGCCACCAGGTTCCACAGATGACATACTTCTGTCTGCCCGATACGATGAATACGGCCAAATCTCTGTTCCAGGCGGTTCGGATTCCACGGGAGATCATAATTGATCATCAGATGCGCCCGTTGCAGGTTGACGCCTTCTCCCGCGGCATCCGTGGCAATCAGGATCCGGACTCCCACATCCTGTTTGAACAGCTCTTCCACTTTCCGTCTCTCATCCCGGAGCATTCCGCCATGAATGGTCACAACAGCTTCATCATTTCCGAGCAAAGACCGTATCTTACCCGCCAGATAATTCAGAGTATCTTTATGTTCGGTAAAGATGATCAGCTTCTCCCTCTGACCGTCTTCTCCAAACATTGCCTCCTTATCCTGAAGCAGCCTGGACAGCTCATCCCACTTTCGATCCACACCGCTCGCCCGGACATCATTCGCCATATTTTCCAGACGTTTCAATGTGCGGATCTCTGCTTCCAGTTCCGCGATCGTAGCAGCCGCGGATGCGTGATCCACAACCTGCTCTTCCATCTGCTCCTGCTCCTCTGCAGGCAGGTCATCCTCATCCATATCATCCCATTCGGAATTCCGATATTCCGCAGCCCTCTTCCCCAGCCGCTCCTCAGCCAGCCTGTGCTCCAGGCGCTCACGTCTGCGGCGAAGTGACTGATAAATAGCTTCCGGAGATGACGCCAGACGGCGCTGCAGAATCGTCAGCGCAAATCCGACTGTATTTTTACGTTCATTATTCAGATTGTCCGCACGGTTAAACTCTTCCTGCACATATTCCGTCACAGCCTGGTAAAGCTTCGACTCCTGTGGAGAAAGACTGTAATTTACCGTATAGGCAATACGCTCCGGGAACAGAGGCTTGCCATCAAATTTCAACAGTTCTTCTTTTACCAACCGGCGCATCACATCGCTGACATCTACTGCCTGCTGCGACGAATGATGCGTTCCCTCAAAGCGATCCGGATCCACCAGCGACAAAAACAAATGGAAATCCTCTTCTTTTCCATTATGCGGCGTTGCGGTCAACAGCAGAAAATTTCTTGTGATATTCGATAACAGCCGCCCCAGCTGAAAGCGTCTGGTATATTTGACTTCTCCGCCCCACACCGTCGCAGACATTTTGTGCGCCTCATCGCACACGATCAGATCCCACTCTGAAACTTTCAGCTTCTCCTGCAATTCGTCATTCCTGGCCAGTTTATCCAGCCGACAAATACAGCGATCCACTTCCGTAAAAATATTTCCGGTCACAGCGGACTCCATCCGGTCATTGGTCAGAATTTCAAATTTCAGATGAAACTTTGAAAAAAGCTCGTCCTGCCACTGCTCCGCCAAACTTCCAGGTGAGACAATCAGGCATCTTTTCAGATCACCCCTGGCCATCAGTTCCTTAATGTACAAGCCGGTCATAATCGTCTTTCCTGCTCCCGGATCATCCGCCAGCACATAGCGCAGCGGCACCCTCGGCAACATTTCCTGATAAACTGCGGAAATCTGATGAGGGAGCGGCTCCACTGCCGACGTATGTACAGCCAGATACGGATCAAACAAATGCGCCAGACTGATACGGTATGCCTCCGATGCCAGCTTCATCTGCTCCGCGTCTGCATCGAAACTCCAGGGCAAATGCTTCGACAGCACTTCGAGTCCCGGCTCGCTTTCCCTGTAAAGCAGCTGCGTTCCCGGAACTCCCCGCGTATCTTTATATGTAATTTCCAGCACATTGCTGCCATACCACTGAACCGCAACAATGCTGACCGGCTCATTGCCCACAATGCCCTTCACTGTACTTCCGACAGTGATATCCTCTAATTTGTTCATTTTCAGCAATCGCTCCCAGCTTATAACTTATCCTTACATTAGCACATCGAATGTACCATAAAACGGACTCAGATTGCGCTCTTTCCACTTTTTATCCACTCATCCAGCTCCGACCTTTTAAATTTCCACAGCTTTCCAACCTTATGTGCCGGAATATCCGTTTTCTTTATCCAGTTTCGCACTGTATCTTTTGTAACACCCATATATGCAGCGGCTTCTTCCAGATTAATCCAGTTGTCCTGATACACTTCGCTCATATTTCCGTCTCCTTAAAAAATTTCAACGTGCCACTAACCTACACTATACCAGACATGGATTCCTTTCGTCAACTTGTTTTCCTATGATTTGATGGTAATTTAGGTCGATTTTCATAATTGTTTTGTTGCATTTCAACAAAACAATTATGAAAAAACACAGTAAACCCTCACATCTATTTGTTTCCACCACGAAAAAAGCGCTACCGGACTCTTCCGATAGCGCTGCTCCTTATGCCTGTATTCTCTTTCCACTGCCGCGTCTGCCGTTCATCTGATACCTGTCATGCTTGCGGATGCTCCTTATTGCCTGTCGCAGGGTATTGCTCCGTCCATGCTGATGATAGGGATGTGACGCCTTGTGTTTATGTTATTGACTCGCAATAACTGCATATAA
>JAJPXX010000149.1 GCA_021205225.1 Lachnospiraceae bacterium | reverse complement strand
ATGTAAACATTGGCAAAACGGGATAAAAAAGCCGCCGTTCCGGGGGAGAAATTGAACAATT
This sequence comes from Lachnospiraceae bacterium, assembly GCA_021205225.1. Classification (GTDB taxonomy): domain Bacteria; phylum Bacillota; class Clostridia; order Lachnospirales; family Lachnospiraceae; genus Choladousia. The sequence goes on along the minus strand of JAJPXX010000149.1, from coordinate 8,738 downwards.
ACCACCAAATAAAGGCGCGGTTTTTCTGTAGATTTATGCTCCGAAAAGTGTGCGAAACCGCTGGATATGTGCTGCGGATGACGGTAATGTAACACTGCGGTGGGGGAGAAGCTACCTATTAACAATAGGCAAAAAAACCTGCACATCAGGGAGATTCCCACACCCGATAAACCAACGAGAGGAGGAGCAGGATGGAAAACAAATCGGCGGCTTACATGAGGCTGTCACAGGATGACGGCGACAGGCAGGAAAGCGAGAGCATAAGAAGCCAGAGGGCATTGATCCGGCAGTATGTGGATAATAACCCGGCGCTCCGCCTCGTTTCCGAGTATGCAGACGACGGATGGAGCGGCACCAATTTTGACCGCCCGGACTTCAAACGGATGATGGACGATGCCGCCAAAGGGCGCATCAACTGCATCATCGTCAAGGACTTATCCCGCTTCGGGAGGAACTACATCGGCATGGGCAAGTACATGGAGCGGATACTTCCCTCCATGGGAGTGCGGCTGATCGCGATAAATGACAACTACGACAGCGCGAAGAACAATGATTCCGATAACATCATCGTGCCGTTTAAGAACCTCATCAACGATTCCTACAGCAGGGACATCTCCACGAAGATACGGAGCCAGCTGGACGTGAAGCGGAAACGGGGCGACTTCATCGGCAGCTACGCCGCTTACGGCTACAAAAAGGACGAAAACAACCATAACCACCTTGTGGTGGACGAGTACTCCGCAAATGTTGTCCGCGACATTTTCAACTGGAAGATGGAAGGGATGGGCTGTAAGTCGATCGCAGACCGCCTGAATGAGCGGGGCGTGTTATGCCCGCTGGAATACCACAGGCTGCAGGGAATCAACATAAAGAGCGGGTTCCTGGGCGGCGGGGAGCCGAAATGGACGAGCGGGCGGGTTTCTTCCATCCTGCGTGACCGGCTGTATGTCGGGACGATGCAGCAGGGCAAGATCCGGAAGGTAAATTATAAATCGGAACAGTTAAAGGCTGTCCCGGAAGAGGAATGGATCTGCGTGGAAGGGACGCACGAGGCAATCATCGACCCGGATGTGTTCGAGCGGGTGCAGGAGCTTTTAAGGCTGGACACCTGCACGGCGAAGGTCCCCGGCGACAACCTTTTTTCCGGTATTGTCCGCTGCGCAGACTGCGGGCAGAACCTGATACGCTGCGGCAGGGGGAGGGGAAAGAAGCGGTACCTCAACTGCTGTACGTTCATGGGCAGGCTTGGATGCACTTCCCACTACACGAATGAGGATGAGCTGTATTTCAGGACGCTGGATGCCATTAATGTCATGGCGGAATATGTGCTGAAGCTGGAAGAGATGATGAAGCTTGTCCGCAGCACCCCTGTGGAGAGCAGGGAAGACGGCGCAAGGGAGCATATCCATGCGCTTGAGGAAGAGATGAACCGTTACCGCCACCTGCGGGCACAGCTTTATGAGGATTTGAACGAGGGCATCATCACCGGGGAGGAATACGACGAGTTCCACGCCAGCTTCACGGCAAAGCTGGAAGCGGCAAGGCAGGCGAAGGAACAGGTGGAGGCGGAACTTGCAGCCTTCCGGACGCCGGACTCCGACAGCCTCGGCTTCTTAAAGCTCTTTAAGAAGTACCGGCACATTGCGGTCCTTGACCGCAGGGCTGTGGTGGAGCTGATCGACAGCATTGTGGTAACGGATACAGACCACATTACAATCAATTTCCGCTTTGCCGACCGGATCGAGGCAATGGCAAGGTACTGCGGAATAGAGCAGGAGAATGGACAGGAGGGCAGCGAATGAGGTGCGCGGCATACACGAGGACAACGCCCTGGAAGGACGGGATCGACCTTAAAAACTACACGATGGAACGGCAGGCGGCTTCGGTCGCCGCTTACATAAAAAGACGGGGCTGGGAGCTGACGAAAAGCTACAGCGACAAAAACGGGAACAGCGGGCTCTTCGCCATGCAGGACGCGGGGCTTGCGGGGGAATTTGACACGGTGGTCTTCCCCTCCATTTACTTTGCGGCGGGAGCTTACGTCCTTGTGACGCAGAAGTTACAGGAGACGCTCTACCCGGCAGGGGTGCAGATTGCCGTGGCGGACGAGGACTTCTACAGCGGCGAGAAAAGCGGCACGGAGGTCACCGATTACTTTGAAGAAAAACGGCGGGAGCGCCACTACGACATCACGAAGAACTGGAAAGACTCGAAGGGGGACGGCTTCGTGCTGACCAACTCGGTACCGTTCGGTTACATCCGCAGGGACGGTGAAGACCGGATGGTGATCGATGAGGAGGTGCGGCCGGTACTCACTGAGATGTTTTCCATGAAAGCTCAGGGAATAAAGCCAAGAGCCATTGCAGACTGGCTGAACCGAAACGGTGTGGATACCCCGTCCGGGCTGCGGCAGAAACGCTACGGCAAAGAGAGCGACAGGACTGTGGCAGCCTGGAGCAGTGAGATGGTCTCCAGGGTGCTTTCAAGCCCGGTCTACACAGGGGCAAGGATTGATGTGAGGAAGCAGGTGGTAAAGGAAAACTGCTACGAGCCTTACATCTCCAAAGAGCAGTTCATGACGCTCTTCCCCGGAAAATACATTTATGCCGAAGGCAGGGCTGTGAAGAAGCCATACACGAAAAGCCTCGCGGTATACTGCGCAAAGTGCGGAAAGCGGATGCTCCTGAAAAACGGGACCTACAGCTGCGGCTGCCCGAACGTGGCTGATGCGGTAAAAGTAGAAAAGGCTGTGGAGGACACCGTCGAAAAAGAGAAAAAGCTGGCGAAGGAACTGGAAGCAGAGGTCAAAGCCGGGGCTGCGGACGAAGCACGGGAGCAGGAAGCGGAGAAGATTTCAAAGAAGATGAAAAGAATCCTTGCGGAGACGGAGCTGGAGCAGGTGCAGCGTGTACCGCTTTACAACGCTTTCAAAGCAGGGGAGATTTCAGAGGAGGAATACGAAAACCGGCTGGCACAGATGAGGGCTTCCTACAAAGCCCTCGATGAGAAGCTTTCCGCCTGCATGGAGGAACGCAACCAAAGCGATAAGGCACTCAGCGTGAAAAACGCATGGCTTGCCCTCTTCGCCGGGGAAACCAAAGGCAGCGAAAGCCTGCGGAAATTTGTGGAGAAGATCGAGGCGGTGCCGGACGGAACCGTGGCGGTTACGGTAAAGGAAGAAAAGCAGAAAGAAACGCTCCTGCGGGCGCTTGGAAGGGAGGCGGATTAAATGGCAAGGAAGAGCAGGAAACAGACGGTTATAGCGAAAGAGCCTGTGGAAATCATACAGCAGAAGAAAGAGCTTCTGCCCACGGCAGCCTACTGCAGGCTTTCCGTGGAAAACGGCGGCGGCAGGGAGGATACCCTGGAAACACAGGTGGAACTTGTGGAGGGATTTATCGCAAAACAACCAGACCTGGAATTAACAGAGACCTATATTGACAACGGCTTCTCCGGCACGAATTTCGAGCGGCCGGAGTTCCTGCGGATGATGGAGGATGTGCGCAAGGGGAAGATACGGTGTATCGTCGTAAAGGATGCTTGTGTAATAATAGAACCAACACGGAAAGGCCCTTTTGATAGGCTTTCGTGGCTTGGTTCTATTTGTTTTTGACCCGAAAACAGATAAAATCGTCCATATCAACCGAGATTTGCGCTGAACAGGCGGCGCACGGAGGGAAACGCCTGTAGCAATAGAATATCGTAATGAACATAGAGCGGCAATCCGCTGTTGGAACTTCGGTTCCGGCAGATGGGTTGCCGCTCTATTTTTGTTTCCGGCAACGGAAGCAAAAGTCCCAATCATATCGGAAGTGATGATGTGCCGTCACCGAAAGGAGGTCAAAGATGGCAGTATTTCGAGTAGAAAGAAACAGTAATTACACCACCATGTGCAACCATCATCTGAGAGATCATTCTCTCTCGCTCAAGGCCAAAGGACTGCTTTCTCAGTTCTTGAGCCTTCCCGACACATGGCATTACAGTGTTGCCGGGTTGGTGGCAATCAACAAGGACGGAAAGGCTGCTGTGGAGTCAGCTTTGTGGGAGCTTGAGAAATGCGGATATGTCCACCGAAAGCAGCTCCGGGACAAAAACGGCAGGCTGTCCACGGTAGAGTACACGATTTACGAGATGCCTCATAAGGCACCGTCGGATGGTTTACCGTTGACTGAAAATCCGTCAGCGGTAAGTCCGTCAGTGGAATCCCCACCGGTGGATTTCGACCCACGAATAATAACTAATAAAACAAATACTGAACAGATCAATGAACTGAATGAGAAAGACACCCGCCACAAGTATGGAGCCTATCAGAATGTTTTGCTGACGGATGAGGAGCTGGCGAAGCTCAAAGCAGAATTTCCTTCTGACTGGCAGGAGCGCCTGGAGCGATTGTCCGAGTATATCGCTTCCTCCGGGAAGCATTACAAGAACCACCTCGCTACTCTGCGAAGCTGGGCGCGGCGCGACAAGCCGAAAACGACTGCTTACAGTCACAGCAACTACACCTGTGTGGAAGGAGACAGCTTATGAGTGGGGAAGATTGGCAGACTATCATGATCCTGGGGCAGCTATTCGGTCCCTCCTTCTTCTATCCGCGGAAGCCTCGGACAGAACCTAACGAAGATGAGTATATGGGTAATGACAGATTGCTGCACTGCAAAAAGTGCAAAGCACCCGTCCAGTACAGGTTATTCACTGAATATGGATTGCACACGCTTCCCTGCAAATGCAAGTGCGAGAAAGGCGGCGGCTTATGAGCATCTTTGATGATTTCCTTACCCGTTTTCCCCAGCAAACTGAGCCGGGCGAGAATGAGTACATGGGTGATGATGGCCTGCTCTATTGCAGCAAGTGCAAAACTCCCGTGCAATGCCGGGTGAAAATCGGCTCCGCTACTCACATTGTCCCTTGTATCTGCAAGTGCCGAAAGGAAGAACAGGAAGCGACGGAACGCCGGATGGTGGAGATGGAACGCCGCAATCAGATTCACAGTCTGAAGGTCAACGGCATTCAGGAAAAGGCGCTGTATAACTGGACTTTTGCCAATGCCGAGAACAATCCCAGCATCCAGATGGCCAGACGGTATGTAGAAAACTGGTCAGAGGCAAAGCAGAATAATCTCGGCCTGCTTCTCTGGGGCGATGTCGGGACAGGAAAATCGTATGTAGCCGCCTGCATTGCCAACGCACTGTTGGAGAGCGGCGTTCCGGTGCTGATGACGAACTTTTCTAAGATTCTGAATCAGATGGGCGGGATGTACTCCCAGGAGCGGTACCAGTATATTGCTTCTTTTTCGTCTTTTGACCTGCTTATCATCGACGACCTTGGGATCGAACGCAGCACGGAGTACGCGCTGGAACAGGTTTATGCTGTCGTGGACGAACGGTACAAATCCAATAAGCCACTGATCGTCACGACCAACCTGACCATCAACCAGATTCGCAATGCCGAGGATGTGGCTCATGCCCGTATCTACAGCCGGGTTCTGGAACTGTGTACTCCGGTTCAGGTGCGTGGGACAGACCGGCGCACAGAGATCGGGCGCGATAAACAGGCGCTCGTCAAAGACCTGCTCTATGGCAGGTGATTGGAGGTGAAAAATGTCGAAGAATGACGAAACCCCACCCATGCAGGAGCAGGTTCAGCAGATACCCATTTCTGAACTGCACCCTTTCGAGGGGCATCCCTTCCGTGTGGTGGACGATGAAGCCATGACCCAGACAGTGGAGAGCATTTCACAGTTTGGTGTGATTTCTCCGTTGCTGGCGCGGCCTGACCCGGATGGCGGCTATGAAATTATTTCCGGCCACCGGCGGTGCCATGCGGCGGAACAGGTCGGGCTGGAAACCCTGCCGGTCATTGTTCGGGAGATGGATGATGATGAAGCGATCATCGCGATGGTCGATGCTAACCTGCAAAGAGAAACCATCCTCCCCAGCGAACGGGCATGGGCGTACAAGATGAAGATGGACGCCATCAAGCATCAGGGAGCAAGGACAGATTTAACTTCCCGACCAGTGGTCGGAAAGTTGGAGGCAGCTGACCAAATTGGGAAAGATGCCGGAGAAAGCGGGCGACAAGTACAGCGATACATTCGCCTGACAAATCTGGTGCCAGAACTGATGGACATGGTGGATGAAGGGAAAATAGCTTTTCGCCCTGCTGTGGAGCTTTCCTATCTGACGCGCGATGAGCAGTCCCAGCTTCTTGAAGCCATGGACTACGCCCAGGCTACCCCTTCTCTTTCACAGGCACAGCGTCTGAAAAAACTCAGCCAGCTGAAACAGTGTTCACCGGAGGCGATGGAAATTCTGATGGATGAGGTAAAGAAGGAAGAACTGGCTCCCACCGTGACGCTGCCCACGGAACTGCTGCGGAAGTATTTCCCCAAGTCCTACACCCCCAAACAGATGGAGGACACCATTATCCGGCTGCTGGATCAGTGGCAGAAAAGCTGGCAGCGTAAGCAATCGAGGTAACTATATGAACACGGACATTTCATAAGGCGGTCATCCGCACTCTGATATTTCAGGGTGCCAGGATGACCGCCTTTTTTTGTTTTGTCCCCAGACTATAAGGAGATTTGTTTATGGATTTTTGTATTGCAAATGACAGTATTTCCACTTCCCTGAAGGGAAAAAGCGGAACGGATGCATTCCTGGAAGGACTTAACTCCGTTTTGGACGGCGCTCTGGAGATGCTTCGCTGCATCTGCAAGGATGCTGATGAGTACGACGAGCCGGTTATCATGGTCGCCGCGATCCCCGGCCAGCCCATCAAGGTAGTCAACATTGAGGAGGCTTACGCCATTCTCCACTGTTTTGGTGAGGATGATGTCATCACCGGCGCACCGGCAGAAACCTGTGTTGTCATGAGTTACGACGAGAAGGATGTCCGTAAGATCGGCGGCAAGCGGTATGTGGCCGGCCCAATCCTGTTCTATGACGTGAACGACGATGGAGAGGAAATTAGCATGACTGCACAGGAGATTTACGCCGTGCGCCTTGCTGTGGAGAGCCGCACCGTCATTCTCACGGAGAAAGGCAGAAAGTTCGCTGCCATTTCCATTGACTGAGGTGCCGCCCATGAAAGAGTACGATGTGACGATCACGGAGACGCTGGAGAAAACCGTCACCGTTCAGGCTGACAGCCGTGAGGAAGCCGAGGAGCTTGTGGAACAGGGCTGGAATGATTCGCTCTATGTGCTGGATGCAGATGATTTCTCCCATGCAGACTTCGCCACAACGGAGGAACGCTCTCTGCAAAAGGAGCAGATTTCCGTCCTGCTTGTGGAGCCGGAGAAATATCCGCAGGTCATCCAGATGGATAACACATTAGAGGCCATGCAGGAAGTGGTCGGCGGGTATATCCAGGCAACGTATCCCTTCGAGGAACCGGTCTGCATCATCTGCAATGAGGAAGGTAAGCTGAGTGGTCTTCCCCTCAACCGCGCCCTCCGGGATGAGGATGGCCAGACCTACGACATCCTGGCTGGCAACTTCCTTGTGGTCGGACTGACCGAGGACGACTTCGGTTCCCTCTCCCCAGAACACGCCGAACAGTTTGAAAAGCTGTTCCACCAGCCGGAGGCGTTTATCCGCCTTGGTCGCAGTATTATGGCCATCCCCATTGATGATGAAGCCATGAAGAAACGGGAAAAGGCGGCGGAGAAAGCTGTCACCGGCAAAGCAAAGACAGCTCCGGAACAGGATGCTCTGTGATGGGTGTCTTTACTGGAATCATTACGTTTCTTGCAGGCGCGGTATGTGGTGTTTTCATCATGTGCCTGATGCAAATCGGAAGTCCCCACGAGGAGGTGGTGAATATTGGAGGAGGAAGTAACCAATCGAACAGTCAACCTGGCGATCAGCACGACCAAACTGACAGGCCGTGCAATACTGACGGCATTTCGGAAGTTTGCCCAGCAGTATTCCAAAATGAAGGCCAACGCGCAGGCCAAAGCCAATGAGAAGCCCACGGGCGAACAGACGATTGACCAGCTCATCGGCCAGAACCAGGGAGCGACCAATATTGAGATTGAAAAGACTGATCTCAAGGGCTTCAAGCGGATTTTGGACAAATACGGTGTGGACTACGCTATCACCAAAGATGCGTCCCAGAATCCGCCCCATTTCCTGGTGTTCTTTAAGGCGAGGGACGGCGACGCCCTGACTGCCGCTTTTAAGGAATACTCTGCTTCTGTTCTGAAAAAAGAGGAACGCAAGAGCGTCCTGAAGGAGCTGGCGAAACTGAAGGAACTTGTGGCTGCTACCCCGAAGAAGGTACGGGAGAAAACTCCGGAGCGTGATCTATGACCCAAAAGCAAATAAAACGCATCCTGATCCTTGCCCTGCCTTATGTCATTATGGGGCTTGTTGCTACGAATCTCGGTGAAGCATGGCGGCTGGCGACGGGCGGCACATCGGGCGAAAAGATTATGAGCCTGATGTACACCATCCCCCAGGCATTCGGGAATCCGCTGCCCAGCTTCCACCCGTTTGATCTGGTGGTCGGTCTGTGCTGCGGCGGCGGTCTGAAACTGGCGGTGTATCTGCGTGGGAAGAACGCAAAGAAATACCGTCACAACCAGGAGTTCGGTTCCGCGCGCTGGGGCAATGCGAAGGATATTGAGCGTTTCGTCAATCCAAAGTTCCAGGAGAATGTGATCCTGACCCAGACGGAACGCCTGACCATGGAGAGCCGGGCGAAAAACCCGACGGACTCCCGGAATAAAAACG
>JAJPXX010000133.1 GCA_021205225.1 Lachnospiraceae bacterium | reverse complement strand
TAATAAATGTGTTTTAAAATATTGTTCAGATATATTTACATATGTTTATTCGAATAAATTTCATTTTCCCCATTGACATTTTCCTTTTCCTGAATAGAATAGTGTGAGTTGCAAAGCGTTTTCATAGATTCAGGAGGGACACGGACGAGTATGAAAAGACAGCACATAAGAGACCTGACGGTGGGGAATGAGACAGCACTGCTGCTGATTTTTGCGATGCCGATGCTGGTCGGGAACCTTTTTCAGCAGTTTTATAACATGGTGGATTCCATTGTAGTGGGAAATTATGTGGGGAAAAACGCGCTGGCGGCTGTCGGGGCGTGTTCCTCTTTGCTTTATATGTTTTTTTCACTGGTCGCCGGGTTTGCGAACGGGACGGGCGTTCTGATTGCGCAGTATTTTGGCAATAAGGATGATAAAATGGTAAAAAACGTGATCGGGAATTCCATTTATCCGATCCTTGGTATGAGTCTGATCGTAAGCATTGTGTCGGTGGCTTTTTCCAGGCCGATTCTGCAGCTTCTCGGTACACCGGAGGTTATCTTTGAGGATGCCCTGCTGTATCTGCGGATTGCCTGCGCCGGTGTGGTCTTTATCGGACTTTACAATGGGATCGCCGCCATGCTGCGCGCATTAGGCGATTCCGCAACGCCGCTGATTTTTCTGATTGTGGCCAGCGTTCTGAACGTGATCGGAGACCTGGTGCTGGTATTGGTGTGCCATCTGGGAGTAGCCGGAGTGGCGATTGCTACGATTGGCGCGCAGCTGCTTTCGGCAGTGGCCTGTATCATCTATGCGGTAAAAACGAATCCGTATTTTAAATTGACTGTACAGGATTTTAAACCCAACCGCATGATCATCGGGAAATGTCTGCGCCTTGGCATTCCTTTTGGTGCGCAGGGATCCCTGATCGCGCTCTCCTGTGTGATTTTACAGGCAGTGATTAACCAGTTTGGAGAGGATGTAATCGCGGCCTTCACGGCGACCTCCCGCATTGAGTCACTGGTACAGCAGCCGTTTAATTCACTGGGCGCCGCACTCGCGACCTTTACCGGCCAGAACCTGGGCGCAGGGAAGGTAGAGCGCGTGAAAAAAGGCTTCCGCAGCAGTGTGCTGATTGTTGCGGTTTTCAGTGCGCTTATGCTGTTGCTGATGTATTTCTTTGGCAATTCGTTTGTCCGGCTTTTTGTGGATGACGGAAACGTCATCGCGATCGGCGGCAGGGCGATCCGCATCACAGCGCTGTTTTATTTCCCGCTCGGTATGATTCATCTGCCGCGCAATCTTCTGAACGGGGCGGGCGATTCGACCTTTGCTTTCATCAGCGGCATCGTGGAAGTGATCGGGCGTGTGGGATTTTCCCTGATTCTCTCGATGATCCCTTCCATCGGGTATTGGGCCGTCTGGTACACGACCGGCCTGACCTGGCTGATCACGGCGCTGACCTGCGTGTGGCGGTATGTCCAGGGGAAATGGATGTCGATTTCCCTGGTCGGGCAAAATACATAAGTTTCTGGTAACAGTTCAGAACAGCATCGAAAAGAAAAGATAGACTGTGCGTATTTTGCCCGCTTCTGTGCGTGATGCGCATGGCTGAAATTTGGACAAGAAAGCCGAAAAAAATAGATACAATGTAAGTGAATATGACACTGGACTGAAAATAAAAAAAGAGTTAAAATAGCATAAATTTTAAATAAGCATGCAGCTGTTTGAAACAGCTGCTTCGTTTTTGCCGTTCAAAAAAGGAGGCTTGCACCGGTGTTTGTTTTGTATTTTGTTCTGTGGCTCATCTATTTCGGCTCCGTTACACTGGAGAGTGTGCTGTTTGGCCTGGGGATTGCTGCCGAAATTTTCGCGTTTACATGCGCGTTTCTGGATCACAGCATCAAAAAGGAGATCCGGCTCTATAAACGTGTACCGCAGATGATTCATTATGTATATGTACTGATCTGTGAGATTGTGAAAGCAAATCTGGCAGTGATCCATATGATTTTGTCAGAAGAGGAAGAACTGGAGCCGGTGCTGGTCCGCTTTCATTCAGATCTGAAAACGCCGACCGGGCGTGCGTTTCTGGCAAACGCGATTACACTGACTCCGGGAACGATTACCGTATTACTGGAGGACGGGGAGTATGTGGTTCACTGTCTGGATGAGGAACTGGCGGAGGGGATGGATACTTCCGTGTGTGCGCAGATGATTGCTGAGGTAGAAGCAGACTGAGAGCTTTTTTGTCCAATAGGAAAGTTCTCTGAACTTCCCTATCGGACAAAAACTCTCTGGGGGATGTACATGCCGCGCTAGAGGAAATTGTCTGCTTACGCAGACGCGCGGCAGCGCGAGAATCCCGCAAAGCGGGATTCTATTTTAAAGACAATAAGCAGCCGAGCGTGAGGCAGATGGTTTTGCCAGAAAGTAAGGCTGGTCTGTATAGAACGGAGAGGAGACGAGAATATGGGAGAGGGCGTACCGGGCCTTGCATCGGCCTATACGATTTTGTTTACAGCAGCATTGATTTTTCTGGCGATCCTGCTGGTGCTGTGCCTGATCCGGGCGATCATCGGGCCGCGGGTGGCGGACCGGCTGGTCGCGGTGAATATGATGGGCACGATTGTTATGGTGATTATCGCGATCCTGGCACTGATGCTGCAGGAAGGATATCTGGTGGATATCTGTCTGATCTATGCCATGATCAGCTTCCTGGCGGTGATTGTACTTACAAAGGTATACATGGGCGTGTATCTGGCGCGGCAAGACCAGGCGGACGGAAAGGAGCAGGAAAATGGAGATAATTGAATGGCTGCAGTTCCTGGTCGGGGCGGTGCTTCTTCTGCTCGGCCTGGGGATTTTTACCGTGGAAATGATCGGCGTTTACCGATTTCACTATGTACTGAACCGGATGCATGCGGCCGCGATGGGAGACACGCTGGGCATAGGATTTTGCCTGGTCGGCCTGATTGTGATGAATGGGCTGAACCTTACCTCACTGAAGCTTTTTCTGGTGGTCGCGTTTCTCTGGTTTTCTTCCCCGACCTCCTCTCACCTGATTGCGCGTCTGGAGGTGACGACAGATACGGAAAAAGAGAAGCATTACCGGGAGGTTCCGCTGGCGGATCTGGAAAGGGAAATGGAAGAGCGGAAAACGAACAGCAGCGTGGAAGCAAAAGAATTTCTGACGCAGGAGGGTTCTGCAATGGAGGAACCGAGAGAGAATTTAGGACAGGAGGCGTAAAAGATGCAGATTTTCACATGTATTTTACTGGGATTTCTTCTCGTTTGCGCGATTTCCGTCAGTCTTTCGAAGAATCTTCTGAATTCCGTTTTGATCTATATGTCTTACAGCCTGGTGATGTCGATTATCTGGATTGTGCTGGAGTCGCCGGATCTGGCGATTACAGAGGCAGCGGTCGGCGCAGGCGTGACCAGTATTCTGTTCTTTGTGACGCTGAAAAAAATACGCGCGATTATGGACGAGGATAAAGGAGAAGATGGAACCCAGGATGAGGAGCTTAAGAAGATAGAGGAAGAGGAAGCGAAGGGAGGCGAGGAGAATGAGTAGAAAATTATCAGACGATGAGTATCGAAAAACAAAGTCTTTTCGCCTGAAGCAGTGGCTGGATGGGACAAAGGATCCGTTCCTCGATACGGTCGAGATGAAAGCACAGAAGCCGTTCGAGGAAGATCAGGAAAAGAAAAGGCAGTTCGATCAGGAGAGAAAGACCCGGCTGACAAATTGGGTATACAATCCGAAACGGAACCGCGATGTGACGGCGTTCCGTTCTCTTTACCGGGTATGCGCGGCGCTGTTCTGTGTCTTTCTGCTGATTACGCTGCTGACCGCTGTCTCCTGGCTGCCGACGGAGGGCGAGGAAGACCGCCCGGTGAATAATGAAGTCTCCGAGCGCTACATTGAGAGCGGCCTGCAGGAGACCGGCGCGGTGAACATTGTGACAGGCATGATTCTGGACTATCGTGCGTTTGATACGCTGGGTGAGTCGCACGTACTTTTCGCCGCGACCATGACGGTGCTGATTCTGCTGCGCCTGGATCGGGATAAGGATAAAAAGGAGCAGCACGCAAACGACCGCGTCTACGAGCCGAAAAATGACGTGATTCTTCAGACGGTCGCAAAGATTCTGGTGCCGCCGATTTTCATCTTCGGCATTTACGTAATCCTGTGCGGACATCTGGGGCCGGGCGGAGGCTTTTCCGGCGGCGCAATCATTGGCGCCGGCCTGATTCTGTATGTAAATGCGTTTGGGTTTGCGAAGACGGAACGCTTCTTTACGGCAAAGACGTATAAGGTCACAAGCTTTTGCGCGCTGGCCTGCTATTCCCTGTCAAAGTGCTACTCGTTTTACACCGGGGCGAATGAGATCGAGAGTGTGATTCCCCTGGGAACGCCGGGGGCGATCTTAAGCAGCGGTCTGATTTTTGTGCTGAACATCTGCGTCGGTATTGTAGTGGCAGGGACGATGTACACGTTTTACGTGATGTTCCGAAAAGGCGGGTACTGATTTGGACGAGGCCGGTTACGGTTTCAGGAGGTATAAAGATGAATTTTGCCAACTTACTGGATAATTATGAAGAGGCTGTCGCGATGATTCTGTTTGTAATCGGGTTCTCGAACCTGCTTTTGCAGCCGAACCTGATCAAAAAAATCATTGGCATGAACATCATGGATACGGCGATCTACCTGTTCCTTGCACTGAAGGGCTATATAGAGGGGCATAAGGCGCCGATCGTGACGGATGGTGTGCAGAGCGTGGACGCTTATATTAACCCGATTCCGAGCGGATTGGTGCTGACGGGCATCGTGGTCTCAGTGTCGGTGTCAGCACTGATGCTGTCGCTGACCATTCGTCTGTACCGCAGGTATCACACACTGAACCTGGATGAAATTTCCACGCAGATAAAAAAGGAGGGAATGTGATGGAATTCGTTCAGAATTTTCCTTTCCTGACCATTATTATGGCGCTGTTTTCCGGACCGCTCTGTTCTGTGTTAAAAAGCAAAGCAGCGAAATGGGTAAACACGATTGTGATTATGCTGATTCTGGTAATGTCTGTTGCGGTGCTTCTGTTTACCCTGCAGACCGGCGAGGCCTATGTATATCGGATGGGACATTTTTCCGCTCCCTGGGGCAATGAGATCCGTGTCGGTGTGCTGGAAGCGTTTATGGCAGTGTTTTTCTGCGTGGTCATGCTGCTGTGTATGCTCGGCGGACGCCGAGAGCTGGCGGAAGAGGTCGAAGAGACCAAGCAGAATCTTTATTATGTGATGATTGGCCTGCTGCTTTCCTCTCTGCTCGCCCTGATTTATACGAACGACCTGTTTACTGCCTATGTTTTTGTCGAGATTAACACCATTTCTGCCTGCGGGCTGATTATGATCCGCCAGAACGGCCGCGCGATTGAGGCGGCGACCCGGTATATGATTATGAGCCTTCTTGGCTCCGGCCTTCTGCTGATGGGGATCTGCTATCTGTATGACCTGACCGGGCATCTGCTGATGAGCAATATCAAAGAGCAGGTGGCGGTTTTGGCGGAGACAGGAGAGTATCATATCCCTCTTCTGATCTCAATCACACTGATGTCGGTGGGACTCGCGATCAAAAGCGCCCTGTTTCCATTCCATTCCTGGGTACCGGACGCTTACGGCTATTCAACCCTGTCGTCCTCAGCGATTTTATCTTCCCTGGTATCCAAGGGCTACATTTTCCTGGTGGTCAAGATTTTCTACCGCGTGATTGGGTTCGATGTGATCCGCGAGAGCAAGGTAATTAATGTACTGTTTGTATTTGGCGTCATGGGAATGATTTTCGGTTCGCTGAGCGCGATCCGGGAAAGCAATATCCGGCGGATGATTGCCTGGTCGTCTGTGGCGCAGATCGGTTACATCTATATGGGCTTTGGCCTGGGCACGACGGCGGGAATCATTGCCAGCCTGTTCCACATCCTGAGCCATGCGGCGACAAAATCCATGCTTTTTGTATCTGCCTCCGGCCTGATGGATGTCTCAAACCATGATACAGACTTTTTTGCGCTCACCGGCTCCGGCTACCGCAACAAAGCCGCGGGAATCGCCTTTACGGCCGGCTCACTCTCGATGGTCGGCATTCCGCTGTTTTCCGGTTTTATTTCAAAAGTGTTATTTGCCTCGGCGGCTTATGATACCTCAGGGAAACTGATTCCGGCAATGATTGCGCTGGCCCTGAGTACGCTGCTGAATGCGATTTATTTTATGAAGACTGTCATTCGTATTTACACACCGGCGCACCGCGCGAATATAGAAACAGACAGCCGGGTGATTACGGTGAAGGAGCAGCCGCAGAAAACGGTTGTGCTGGCGCTGTTCGTAGTGCTGAACCTGATACTGGGCCTCTGCTCAGAGCCGATTGTAAATATGCTCACTCAAGGACTGGAATTGTTCGGATAAGGAGGAGACTATGGGAATCTGGATTTTGATACCGGTTTTTCTGCCGGTTATCGCGGGCGTTTTGCTTCTTTTGCCTGTAAAGCAGGAAGATATCGGAGATGGCAGCAGGGAGAGCCTGACCCGTTTGCACACAGTGACTGCGGCTGTGCTGGTTGTTTCCGCTGTACTGGCGCTTCTGGCGGCCTGGTCGGGCGACAATAGCTACACCTGGTTTGAACTGATGGAGGGAATTCCGATCTATTTCCAGGTGGACGACGTCAGCCGCCTGTTTGTGACGGTGTTCAGCATTGCCTGGGTACTGGTGTGCTTTTACGCTTTTACCTACATGGAGCATGAAGGAAAGGAACGGCGGTTCTTTGGATTTTATCTGATTGTCTATGGAGTGCTGGTAGCGCTCTGCTTTTCCGGCAATCTGGTGACGATGTATCTGTTCTATGAGCTGATGACGCTGACCTCGATGCCGATGGTGCTGCACAGCGGCTCGCGAGAATCAATCATGGCGGCGCTGAAATACCTGTTTTACTCCATGTGCGGCGCGTATCTCGGCCTGTTTGCGATTTTCTTCCTATATAAATACTGTGACTCGATCACCTTTACAGCGGGAGGCACCCTGAATCTGGCACTGGCACAGGGGCACACGGGGATTCTTCTGGCGGCGGTGATGGCAGCGCTGATCGGTTTTGGCGCAAAAGCCGGTATGTTTCCGCTGCACGCATGGTTGCCGACTGCGCATCCGGTCGCTCCGGCTCCGGCTTCGGCGGTATTATCCGGTATCATTGCCAAGGCTGGTGTGCTTTCGATTGTCCGGGTGGTATTTTATATTGTGGGAGCAGACTTTATCCGCGGCACCTGGGTGCAGACGGCGTGGATGACTCTGTCACTGCTTACCGTATTTATGGGGTCGATGCTCGCGTTCCGGGAAAAGGTGGTGAAAAAGCGCCTGGCGTATTCCACGGTCAGCCAGGTGTCCTATATTCTGTTTGGATTGTCTGTCCTTTCTCCGACCGGAATGGAAGGGGCGCTGCTGCATGTGGTTTTCCATGCGTTTATCAAATGCGCACTGTTTTTAACCGCCGGAATCTTTATCTATCGGGCGGGGCTTTCGCAGGTAGATCAGCTGGAGGGAATCGGTAAAAAAATGCCGAAGACGCTCTGGTGCTTTACATTTGCTTCCCTTGCTCTGGTAGGTATTCCGCCTGCAAGCGGCTTTATCAGCAAATGGTATCTGGCGCAGGGAGCGCTTGAGGCAAACGTGGGAATCTTTGGCTGGGCAGGACCGGCAGTGCTGCTTTTGTCTGCTTTGCTGACGGCGGGATATCTGCTTTCGATTGTGACCAATGGATTTTTCCCGAAAGTAAAATCGAATGCTCATACTGCAATTGCTGCGGAGAAGAATTCTTTGCTGGAAAATAGTGCTGGTGGAACACAGACAGAAACATCTTCTTGCCAGGTCTCAGATCCGTTGGCAGGTGTCACCGAGGCGCCTCTCGGAATGCTGATTCCGCTTGCCATTTTTGCGGCGCTGTCGATTCTTCTGGGTGTGTTCCCGAATCCGCTGATTCAGTTCGTGAGCAAAATTGCCGCAGCAGTGATGTAGAGAGGAGGAGGTTGGATGCGTGCCTTTTTTCTGGCAGTTCTTGTACTGCTTCCGATTGTGGGCGGGGCATTGATTCCGCTGCTTCCGTTTCGCAGCCGAAAACAGATGATGATTTATACGGAGGGCGTGGTACTTCTGAATTCTCTGCTGGCGTTGCTGGTGCTTACCAATCGGCCGGAGGGAGCATTTGTCCTGTTTCGATTTACGAGCAATCTGTCGCTGAGCTTTTCCCTGGACGGCCTGGGTACTGTTTTCGCAGCCCTGATTTCCGTCCTCTGGCCGCTGGCGACACTCTATGCGTTTGAGTATATGAGCCACGAGGAGCATGAGAAGTTTTTCTTCATGTTTTACACAATGACCTTTGGCATCACGATGGGAATCGCGCTGGCCGAGGATCTGGTGACAATGTACTGCTTTTACGAAATGCTGACGCTGGTGACGCTGCCGCTTGTCATACACACTCTGACGCGGGAGGCGGTTCTTGCGGGCCGGACGTATCTATATTATTCGCTTGGCGGCGCGGCGTTTGCTTTTATCGGTGTGATTTTTATTCTGGTATATGGCACCTCCGCGGACTTTGTGGCGGGCGGCGTGCTGGATTTGACGAAAATCGGCAGCCGGACAAACCTGCTGCTTCTGGTCTATGTATTGTGCTTTTTCGGGTTTAGCGTGAAGGCAGCCATGTGGCCGTTTTCCGGCTGGCTGCCGAAAGCAGGCGTTGCCCCGACACCGGTCACGGCACTGCTTCATGCGGTGGCAGTCGTAAAAGCTGGTGCGTTTGCGACGATGCGAATCACCTATTATAGTTTTGGAACCGAATTTCTGCGCGGCACCTGGGCGCAGACCGCGGTGCTGATTCCGATTGTATTTACGATTGTTTACGGCTGCAGCCGCGCTCTCAAAGAGACGCATTTAAAACGGCGCCTGGCGTGGTCAACGGTGAGCAACCTTTCCTACATCCTGTTTGGTACGGCGCTGATGACGCCGCTGGGACTGGTCGGTGCGCTCTGCCACATGATCTGCCATGCAGTGATTAAGATCTGTTCCTTCTTCTGCGCGGGTGCGGTGATCTGCCAGAGCGGCAGAGAATACATCCACCAGCTGGACGGGCTTGGGAAAAAGATGCCGAAGGTTTTTGTGATTTTTACGGTCTCAGGGCTGGCGCTGATGGGTGTGCCGGGGCTGGCAGGCTTTATCAGCAAATGGAATCTGGTAAAGGCGGCGCTCGACAGTGCGCATCCGCTGGCGGTTGTCGGCGTGGCGGCACTGATGATTTCCGCGCTCCTGACTGCAATCTATATGCTGACCATCAGCGTGCGGGCGTTTGTGCTGTCTCCAAAGACAGAAGGAGAAGTGGAAAACCTTTCTCACGGGAGTCTGGCGTCAGATCGTTCCAGCTCAACCGAAGAGGCTGGAAACGCGGATGCGTCAGCTGCGCATAAGATCGTCCCATATGAGGAAGTCAAAGATCCTGGTTGGATGATGCTTCTGCCGCTGGTGCTTTTTGTGGCAGCGATGCTTGTGATTGGCCTGCATCCGCAGCCGCTGATAGACGCATTCACGCAGATTGCGTCGGCGATTCAATAGGAAGGAGGACGATGAATATGAATGGTATGCTGGCTGTGCTGGTATTTTATCCGATGATCGGCGGCCTCCTGGCGTGGGCGCTTCGCGGATGCGTCAAAAATGAAAACGGAACGCACTCCCGCTTCTTCCTGACTGGCAGTGCGCTGGTGGCGGATATTGTGGCGGTCTCGGAATTTCTGCTGATGCTGACTCTGTTTATCAGCAGTGCGCAGGATGCGCAGGAGAGCGCGGTTTTCTCTCTGACGGTCCCTGGCGTCTGCGGATTTGGCCTGCATTTTACGCTGGACGGCTTCCGGCTGCTCTATGGACTCATCGCCGGGCTGATGTGGATGATGACGGCGCTTTTGTGTCCGCAGTATTTTGGAAACCACGCGGCGGTGAAAATGAGCGGACATTCCGCGAAGAAGCAGGATACTTCCGCGAGAGCGACAGGGATCGATCCGGCGGGAGTTCCGGAAGCCGCTCATGAAGAAAAAGAGCCGTCATCCGATCGTTTTTATGTATTCTTTTTACTGACACTGGGCGCGACCCTTGGCGTATTTTTCTCCGCAGATCTGTACACAACCTTTATCTTTTTCGAGATGATGTCCTTTACCTCCTATGTCTGGGTGGCGCATGAGGAAAACAATGCGGCGCTCCGGGCGGCGGATACGTATCTGGCTGTGGCGGTGCTCGGCGGTCTGGTCATGCTGATGGGGATATTTGGCGTTTACCATGAGTTGGGGACGCTTACGATTTCTGAGCTTTCTGCCGCTGCGTCCGCGTATGAAAATAAGCCGGTGCTTTATGCGCTGGGCTGCTGTATGCTGGTTGGCTTTGGGGCAAAGGCGGGCGCGTTCCCGCTGCATATCTGGCTGCCGAAAGCGCATCCGGTGGCTCCGGCTCCGGCGTCCGCGCTGCTTTCCGGTATCCTGACGAAAACCGGTATTTACGGCATTCTGGTGATTTCCTGCGGATTGTTTTTGCATGATAAGCAGTGGGGAACACTGATTCTGATCATTGGCGCGATTACCATGTTCGGCGGCGCGCTGCTGGCGGTTTTTTCGATTAACCTCAAGCGGACGCTTGCCTGCTCCTCCATGTCGCAGATCGGCTTTATCCTGATCGGCGTGGGGATGCAGTGTATGCTCGGGGAGGAGAATGCGCTGGCTGTACACGGAACGCTGCTTCACATGATGAATCACTCCATGATTAAGCTGGTGTTGTTCATGGCGGCTGGTGTGATTTACATGAATGTACACGCGCTCGACCTGAACGTCATCCGCGGCTATGGCAGGAAAAAACCTCTGCTGAAGGTGATTTTCCTGGTTGGCGCGCTCGCAATCGGCGGTATTCCGCTCTTTGGCGGTTATATCAGCAAAACGCTGCTTCACGAGAGTATTCTGGAGTATGGCGGCGGCCTCGTTTTCCGTGCGCTGGAGTATCTTTTCCTGTTTTCCGGCGGTCTGACCGTGGCCTATATGACAAAGCTTTTTGTGGCGATTTTTGTGGAGAAAAATGCGGATGATACGCTGCAGAAGAGCTACGATGAGCAGAAGAACTATATGAATCCGATGAGCACCTTCGCCCTGACGGGCAGCGCGCTGATCCTTCTGGTATGGGGACTTTTCCCGCATGCAGTCATGGATAAAGCCGCAGAGCTTGGGCAAAGCTTTATGGGACTCGAAGAATTTGGCCATGTGGTCAGCTATTTCAGCCTGAAGAATCTTTCCGGGGCGATGATCTCGATCTGTATCGGGGCAGTTGTGTATCTGTTTGTCATTCGAAAGCTGCTGATGAAAGAGGTAGCGCAGGCTGCGGTTCCGAAACGTGCAAAAGGCGGAAAAGCAAAGAAAGCCTCTTCGGCATATACTGCGGCATCGAGAGCGTATATCAACGCATGGCCATCCTGGCTGGATCTGGAAAATCTGATCTATCGTCCGCTTGTGCTGCAGCTTCTGCCGTTTGTGTTCGGAGCCATCTGCCATGTGCTGGATGTGCTGACCGATACGCTGGTGAAGCTCCTGATCCCGGTTGGACATGTCGCGGCGCGGCTGCTTGACAGCCTGATCGATTTTTCTGTGGTGGGACTGCGAAAGAGCGTCTACAAAGATTCTCCGCTGCCGCACGAGCGTCCGCACGGAACGCTGCTGACCGATGCGGCGGGGAAAGTGATGAATGCTTTTCAGAGAGTTGCGAACCGTACCTGGAGACGCAAAAACCCTGGTACCGTCGACTACCAGCGTGAGCTGGCGCTGCGCTATGATGTATGGCGGGAGAACAATACGCTCATAGCCCGAAGCCTTTCCTATGGGCTGCTGCTCGTAATTATTGGATTTATTCTGACGCTGGTATATATTCTGTGGTGGTAAAACGGGAAAGAAACGGCATCCCGTAAAAAAGCGGGATGCCGTTGTTTTACTGTTTTATGACTGCCCATTTCCGCTCTTTTTTTACCTCATAGAGCTTCTGATCCGCGCGGATCAGGGCATCCTTGAGTGAAATAGTATCCTCCGGCGCGATCAGACAGGCTCCGGCGGACACGGTCAGCAGGTAAGGCTTGCCGCTGGTACGGTTATACTGGTCAAATGTTTCATAGAGTGATTCGATAAGCTCCCTGCCTTCATCCCCTTTGCGCGTCCTGATCAGGCAGGTAAATTCATCCCCGCCGATGCGTCCGGTGATGCCGCGGCCGTTTACGAGTTCTTTTAAAACCTGGCCGATCTTCCGGAGAGAAGCATCTCCTTCTTTGTGGCCGAAACGATCGTTGACAATTTTCAGGTTATTCATATCGATATAAAGGGCGATCTGATGGCACCCCTCTCGCCGCAGCCTGTCAAAGAACTCTTCCGCCTGTGCATAGAAGCCGCGGAGGTTCAGAATGCCGGTGAGCGGGTCAGACTTTGAAATGGCGTCCAGTTCAACATTGTGGTCTTTGAGCGTTTCCAGGTTCACCTCCAGCTGTGCCTGGATTTTTTCATTGGCCGTAAGAAGGGTAATCATTTTGATTGCGGAGCTTAGCTGATTGATCAGGAATTCTCCGTTGACATACAGAGAGTGGGTCATGTCGCAGATCAGGATGCCGTACACGATTTTCCCAAAGAAAAGAGGGAGCATGATCTGTGCGTGCGCGTCCTTTCCGGATGGTTTTGTATTGTGATATACTTCCTGCAGTGTCTGCAGCTGCTCCGGCTGCGGCACGGAGCGCACAGTGCCGTCCTCTAAGACTGCTTTCAGCTCCAGGGTATCCGGTGTGCCAAATGGCTCCAGAAACTGGTGTTCCAGAGGCGTCGGGAGAAGATAGAGCCAGGCGTTTCTGATCTGCAGCCAGTCCAGATTTTCCAGGATTGAGCAGAAGCTCTCATCTGTCCCATGCTCAAACTGCAGAAGATTCTGCACAAACAGCTTCATATTATAGTTTAATCGATATTCCTGCTCCATCACGGTGGCGGAGTGCCGGTTCATAGCGCGGATAATCTTTCGGTAGATGGTTGAAAAGGCGTTCCTCAGCTCGAACCGGGAATCGTTGTCCGTCTGAAATTCCAGAAGAGCGTGGTAAAACTGCTCGAAGCCTGTCATCAGGCCATCCATATCGGCGATCCCCACCACATCCCGACTCAGAAAATCATCGAGAGCAAAGCCTACGTCCGCGACAGAGACGCTATTGTCTCCTTTTCGCATAAAATAAGCAGCAAAATACTCAAACATCCGGATATAGGATTGCCGAACCTCTTCCAGATCGACCTGAACCTCTGCGTGGTAATTGTGGTAAAAAATATCATGAAATCCGGATTCCAGTCCGTTCAGAATCTGAAAAATACTCTTCCTTCCTTCTGTACCCTGCGCAATAGAGTCGCGCAGGATGAAATGCGTGGGAATGGAGCGCTCCCTGACCGGCCGGCCGTAATACAGATCCAGTACAGCGCGCAGAGACGCTTCACCTAACTGGTTCGGGTCAGCGAGTACCGTGGACAGAGGGGGAGAGGCCTTTGCTCCGGCCGGCGCGTCGTCAAATCCGAGAACGGAAAGATCGTGTCCGGGCGTAAGGCCGCGCCGATGCATCTCCTGGTATAATCCGAGAGCAGTATCATCATTGACACAGAAGATGGCTTCCAGATCCGGATTCTCATCCAGAAATGTACGATAAACGATGCCGCTTTTTGAAGATAAATCTCCTTCTGTATAGCGGTGTGCGGGAAAATCAAGCCCGTGCTCGGCGAGGACGCGGCAGAAAATTTCATGGCGTTCGATCGCATCGGTATTGTTATCGTGTCCGCCGATCATGCCAATCCGTGTGAAGCCGCAGGTATCAATCAGATATTCCAGTCCTTCCCGGATCCCGGACTCATTTTTAAAGGTCACGTCCACGTAATCATCCATTTTGGCCGCAATCAGCACCACCGGAATCCCATCGTACTGGTGCAGAAGGCGGCGCATCCGGTCCTGCGTGGTAAAACAGCCGATGCAGTCGGCCGCGATGATCAGGGCATCGACGCACCCTTTTTCCAGATAGGAAAAGACGGTGCTGTACTGATACTCATACATCAGCTCACGGTTGTCCATCAGATCTCGATCCAGATATTTGCCGGGAAGAATCAGGATATTTACGTTCTGAGCCTGCGCTTCTGCCATAATGCCGTTGCAGATGTGCTGCGTGAAATCATCGAGAATTCCGCTGACAAGTACGCCAACGGTCATTTTTTTGTCTGCAGGATTCCCGCCTGAAATTCTTTCCTTTTTGTAGTACATCATTCATCCCTTCTTTGCTCACCCTATGTGCCTTTTTGTGTACGGGCAGGGCAAATGTTACGAAAAACTATGTGAATATTATATCATAGATATTCCGAAGGAAAAAGAGATATGAAAAAATAATTATTTTTTTGCTGCTCTTGAAATATAGACGATGAAATTGTATGATACAGGGGATTATTTAAATCATGGAAAGAATGCTGCGCGGGCAGATGATGAGGGTGAGACTGATGATTTTTGATACGCATGCGCACTACAATGATGAAGCCTTTGATGAGGATCGGGACGAGCTGCTGGCAGGGATGGAATCGGCCGGAGTCACCGGTATCGTAAATATGGGCGCATCCTGGCGGGATGTGGAAGAAAGCCAGCTTCTTGCAAAGCGCTATCCGTTTCTTTACGCAGCGGCGGGCATTCACCCGGATCACGTTGGCGAATTAAATGAAGAAAAGCTTGCCAGACTATGTGAGCTTTGCCGCAGACCGGAGACGGTGGCGGTCGGAGAGATCGGACTGGATTACTATTGGGATAAGGAAAGCCATGAATTGCAAAAGGAGTGGTTCGTGCGCCAGCTGCGCATGGCGAAGGAGGCGGATCTGCCGGTCAACATTCACAGCCGGGAGGCCGCGCAGGATACCTTTGATCTGATGAAGGCGGAGCACGCCGGGACGACAGGCGGCATCATCCACTGCTTTTCCTCATCCGCACAGATGGCGCTGGAATACGTGAAGCTGGGGTACTACATCGGTGTCGGTGGCGTAGTCACCTTTAAAAACGCGCGCGTGATGAAAGAGGTCGCGGCGGCGGTTCCGCTGGATCGTATCGTGGTGGAGACGGACTGTCCTTATCTGGCGCCCGCGCCACACCGCGGAAAGCGCAATTCCTCCCTGTATCTGCCTCTGGTAATTGAGGCAATTGCCCGGATTAGGGGGATTGAAGCGTGCGAAGTGGAGGCTGTCACTTATGCAAACGCGAGGAAGGTATATCGGCTGGACGAGTAAAAGTTGGAGCGGCAGGCCGAAAACCTGCGTTTCGGTTTCTGAGTTGTTCGATGCACACGACCCGTCTACGCTGTCGCTTCGGTCGTTGCTAAACGTGTGCCACTGGCACACAGCAACTTTAATCACTATTTGAAAGGATTGTGGCAGCGCCCCTTTGCGTGCGTCCGGCGGCAGGCTGTGCCAGCCAATGGAAAGACGCTGCGTGTGGGACCGGCGCTGCCGCCGTTTCAGGCAGATATTTATATGGAAAAGCTTTCAAACCCACAGAAGACCATTGAAGTTATTCAGAAGAACCATTTTAATTTTCAGAAAAAGTTCGGACAGAATTTTTTAATTGACGCGCATGTGCTGGAGAAGATTATTGCGGCTGCGCAGATTACGAAGGATGATTTTGTCCTGGAGATTGGGCCGGGGATCGGGACGATGACGCAATACCTGGCGGAGGCGGCGCGGGAAGTAGCCGCTGTTGAGATTGACCGGAATCTGATTCCGATTCTGGAGGAGACGCTTTTGGCATATGATAACGTGACGGTGATCAACGAGGATATCCTGAAAGTGGACATCGCTGCGCTGGCGAGGGAGAAGAATGGCGGGCGGCCGATTAAAGTCGTTGGCAACCTTCCGTATTACATCACAACGCCGATTGTCATGGGTCTTTTAGAGAGCGATGTGCCGCTGGAAAGCATCACGGTAATGGTGCAGAAGGAAGTGGCGCTGCGGATGCAGGCTGGTCCCGGTACAAAGGACTATGGCGCGCTCTCTCTGGCGGTACAGTATTACGCCGAGCCGTACCTGGCGGCAAACGTACCGCCGAACTGTTTCATCCCGCGTCCGGGCGTCGGCAGCGCGGTGATCGTCCTGACGCGCAGGAGTGCCCCCGCGGTTTTAGTGCAGGATGAGAGGCTGATGTTTCGCCTGATTCGTGCTTCGTTCAACCAGCGCAGAAAGACGCTGGTTAATGGACTGAAAAACGCCGGCGATCTGGATTATTCCAGAGAACAGATTCTTGCGGCGCTATGGAAGGCGGGGCTTGGCGAGACAGTGCGGGGAGAGACTCTGACTTTAAAGCAGTTTGCGGCACTGTCGGATGCGCTTTTGCAAGAGACATGAATGGAAGGAGTGTCAGTATGCGAACAGAACATTTTTATTTCCCATCCAGTGATGGCACGAAGCAGATTCACGGGATGCGCTGGCTTCCGGACGGAGCTGTGCAGGGAGTCGTACAGCTTGTCCACGGAATGTCGGAATACATTGCCCGTTACAGCGCGTTCGCGGAGTATCTGACGGAGCAGGGCTTTGCGGTGGCCGGGCATGACCATCTCGGACACGGAGATTCCGCAGCATCAGCACCACGCGGAGCGTCTTCCGATGCGCTGGCGCAATCTGCCGCTATGCCGGAATATGGTTTCTTTGCGGAAAAAAATGGTAACCGCGCTCTGGTGCGTGATATCCATCATGTTTACCGCCTGATGAAAAAGGACTATGACGGCGTGCCGTATTTTATTCTGGGACACAGCATGGGATCTTTCCTTACCCGGCAGTATATCTGCTGCTATGGAAACGGCGTGAATGGGGCGATTCTCTGCGGTACGGGGTATCATCCGGAACCGGAAGTGAAGCTTGCTCTGGCTCTTTGCCGGATCGGCGGAAAACTGTTTGGATGGCACTATCACAGCCGTCTGTTCGAATGGATGACCTCTGGCATTTACAATAAGCAGTTTGCACCGAACCGGACATCTGCTGACTGGCTCTCGCGAAATGAAGAAAATGTGGACGCTTATCTGGCAGATCCCAGGTGCGGGTTCTCCTTTACCTTTAATGGTTATTACACGCTGATGCTGACTCTGTATAAGATCAATCGGACAGAGTATCTGCGGCGTATGCCGCGCGACCTGCCGGTGCTGTTTGTTTCCGGGGCAGAGGATCCGGTCGGCGCGTCCGGCAAGGGCGTGCATCGGGTAGAGGAACAGTTCCGCGCGATCGGGATGCGCGACGTTTCCTGTATTCTTTACCCGGAAGACCGGCATGAGCTGCTCAATGAGACAGATAAAGAAAAAGCGTGGAAGGACATCGTGGAGTGGATATGGAAAAGAAGCTTTGCATAAAGCTGAACTAAGGATGATAAAATTGATGAAAGAGAACAGATTAGAGAATACATTAAATAATCAAATAAATGATCAAACGTGCGCCTACATTGATATGCACTGTGATACACTGCTGCGCACAGTGAGATGTGAGAATGAGACCTTATATGATGGGAAAGGAATGCAGAGCCTGCGGCAGATGCGGGAGGCGGGGCAGATGTGCCAGTTCTTCGCAGTTTTTTTCCCACCGCGGGAGGAACTGATAAGGGAAGCTTTCTGGGAGAAACCTGACGTGAAAGAAGTCGTTGCGGAAGCGTACTCCTGTGAGAGACTTTCTTCTCCGTTTCGATCGGAGCAAAACGTCTGCCACCCGCAGACAGCAACGGTGTCAGATTGTGCTGATTTCTCAGAAAGCGTTTCATATGGTGCAGATGTTGAAGAAAAGCTGTGGAACATTCTCACGCAAAATCTGCGCCGGGAAGTGGCTGAGCATTCCGATATCATTGCAATGGCCCGAAATGCCCGCGAGATTGAAGAAAATTTCCGTGCCGGAAAGATGTCCGCCGTACTCACCATCGAGGATGGGCGGATGGTCAATGGCAACATGGAGCGCCTGATTGCCCTGAAAGAAGAAGGGGTCTGTGCGATTGCCCTGACATGGAACTATGCCAATTGCTTTGGCTCACCGAATTCCAAAGATTCAGTGATTATGAATACCGGACTGACTTCCTTTGGAAAAGAAGCGGTAGAGGTAATGAACGACATCGGCATTCTGATTGATGTTTCCCACCTGTCCGACGGCGGCTTTTGGGATGTGGCAAAGCTCTCAGAAAAATCATTTGTCGCGACGCATTCCAATTGCCGTGCTATTTCGCCGCACCAGAGGAACCTGACCGATGAGATGATCCGCGCGCTTGCCCGGAAAGGCGGGGTCAGCGGCTTGAATTTTAGCCCGGATTTTCTGAGTCCGGATCTGACCAGCCAGGTGACGCGCGTAGAGCTTCTTGCCGATCATGTGATGCATTTCATAAAGATTGGCGGCGAGGACTGCGTCGGCCTGGGCACAGATTTTGACGGTATTGAAGGAAACTTCGAGATCGGACATCCAACACAGATGCATCTTCTGTTTGAAGAACTATCCAGGCGGGGGCTTACCCAGAGGCAGCTGGACAAGATAAAAAGCGGGAATGTGCTGCGCATGATGCGGGAGAGCATCGGGTGAGAGCAGGGGATTGCGCTGCTGGCGTTTGAACGGGCTGTGCGGGCAGTCAGGAAACAGAATAAAGCGGACAGGGGATAAAAGCCCCGTCCGCCCGTGAAAATGAAACAATATCAGATGTTGAATTCTTTTTTTAACTCCAGACAATAGGCTTCGTCCTCTGTGGCTTTTTTTAAATCTTCAATTCGGCCCTTCTCAAGAAGCTGTCGGAAAAGAGATCGCATCTCCAGGTTTTCCTGCGTCTTACCTTTTTCAATACCTTTTTCAATACCTTTTTCAATACCATCATCCACTAACATCTGTCCGAGGCGTGTCATATAGATCATCTCCTTTATTTCAGAAAGCTCTTCCATATTCAAAAATTTATCTGCAAAGGCAAAAAGTATGGCAGTAGCTCTGTTTGCTGTCTCTGACTGATAATTTTTGATATAAGAAAGAGCGGTCAGTATAGTTTCTTTTTTGTCGGTATTGCCAGACATTACTGGCGTCATGGCAAGATTTGCAAAGTCTTCCTCATTCAGTATTTCCTTTTGCGCGGTTTTACGTTCAACTACTGCAAAAATATCTTCTCTTTTGTACTTTGTCATGTAGATCGGGATTACTTTATACGTATACTCTCCGCAGTCTAATTCAAAATGAGTTCTTTTGTAACTTCCGGTGTAAAGTACGTAGGTTCGAACCATTTTTCCGGTATTGTAACTCATAGTTGCTTCATAGGCATGAAACCTGCGCAAGTCAGGAGAACCGCCACTGGTTGTCTGGAACTCAAAATGTACGTAAAACCCCTTCGTTGTCAGAAAAGTAAAATCCTGATATTTTTTTTCAACTGTGAGTGAGACCAGTTCCGTGGGGCCGGA
The DNA here is from genome assembly GCA_021205225.1 of Lachnospiraceae bacterium. GTDB lineage: Bacteria > Bacillota > Clostridia > Lachnospirales > Lachnospiraceae > Choladousia. Next base: position 15,322 of record JAJPXX010000133.1, on the reverse strand, counting down.
ATCGACATATTCGTAGTTGATCTCCAGAATTTTTAATAGCGTATCGCGAAAATATTCCATCCCCATTTTCATGATAGCATCTTCGTGCTGAATATTAGCCATAACCTGTCCTTTCTGTGAATTTTTTCTGGTCGGTATGTAGTTTGCTATCATAAGTATTTTGGAATAATCGCTTTTGTATTTTGGCTTGCAATTGTATTATATTCCCTATGGGTGTAATTTACAATGGAATTTTTGCGGACAATATGAAAATTTTGCCGGTTCATTATCTTGCAACACATTTCAATAATAATTGTCACATTTGCAAAAGTTAAACTTGAAAGCACAGGCGTTCTGTGGTACGATTTGACCAAAGATTTTATCGATAAAGAGTAAGTTAAGAGGAGGACGCCATATATGATACGGATAAAGAAACGGAATGTACCTGCGCTTTTGTTCGGAATGATTGTTTTATGGAGCGTTATGAGTGTCCGGACTCCGGGCAATGTGATTCTCGCGGCTGATGAGACGGAAAGCGCGGTCTATGAAGTGGCGGGCTGGCAGATCTGCCTGGAGGATTCCGTGCGCACCGCTTCTTTGAGTACGGTGAGCGTCTCACTGGGATATTCCAGTGTAGAGACAACGGATCTGGAGCAGAGTGCCGCGGAAGGATATGAGTATTGCCTGCTGAAGTTATCTTTTGTAAAGGTGGACAGTACAGAGGTGATTGCCTGGGATAACGTTGTCCTGACAGACGGGGACGGAAACAGTTATTCGCGCATAGACGACAGCTTTATCTCAGACTATGATATGTCGCGCCTGCCGGGGACAGATCTGAATTTTGGCAGCTATGAAGGGTGGATTTGTTTTGAAATTCCGGAGACGGCAGAGAATCTCACACTGATCTGTTCCTTTGAGGAGGAAGAGCAGTCCATTCAGGTGGCCACGGAGGGCAGTGACGGAGCAGCTGCAAAGAACAATGGCGAAACAACCGCAGAGAGCGACAGCGAAACGATTTCTGAGGCCGCCACAGGCGATGATGTAGAAGTGACGACTGAGACATTATCCGAATCAGAATCTGAAGAGGTTTCAGAAAATAAGACCGCGGCGGAATCCGAAGCGGAGACGGAATCCGCATCTGAGATTTCCTGGACGGAAATTGATTATGAGGATTATCTCGAAGAGCAGAGCGCAATTGACGACGCCCTGTACGCCGAGGCTCAGAGCGGCTATTCGTTTGAAGCCCCGTTTGTAGTGGTGAATCCGTATAAGAATTCGCCGCTGACCGCGATGGTGATTTTTACTACCTCGGAGGAAACCGGAGTGGAAGTCATGGTCTGCGGAAAAGATGGGGAAAATAATATTACGGTCACTTTTGACGCAGAGACGACGCACATCCTGCCGATTTACGGGCTCTACGCGGGAGATACGACGGAGGTGGTGCTGACGCTGGACGACGGGACGAGTTCGACCCTGGAGATTACGACGGAGGCGCTGGATTCTTCGCTTACGGAAGCGGAGGTGACAGTCTGTGAGGAAGCTGCGCTGGATATCCTGGCAGAGGATGAGCTGACGTTTGCCTTTATCCAGAGTGCTTCAGAAGGAGCGAGCGGCGTGGTGGCCTATGACAACGCGGGTGATATCCGCTGGTATATGGATGAGGAGTATGTGTCTGCGTTCTCAATGAAGCGTCTCTCAAACGGACGAATGATGGCTTCCACGGCGGAGGTGATCAGCGGGTATTACTACTCGACCGGGCTGGTGGAGTTTGACCTCTGCGGGAAATTTTACGCGATTTACCTGATTCCGGGCGGCGAGCATCATGATTTTGTGGAATTGTCGAATGGAAATCTTCTGGTATGCTCCTGCACGGAAGACTTTTCGTCGGTGGAGGACCGGATTGTGGAGATCGACCGGGAGACCGGGGAAGTGGTCTATGAGCTGAATATAGCGGATCTGATTGAGCCGGGGGACGGTGGCTCCGTCAACGCGACCGAGGATGACTGGTGCCACAACAATGCGATTGATTACGATGAGGAGACGGATACGATTCTGCTTTCCTGCCGCCATCTGGACGCTGTGCTGGCGGTCAATAAGACGGAAAAGGAGCTGGTATGGATTCTGGGCGATCCGAGCGGGTTTACCAGTGTCTCAGAGGATCTGTTTTTCACGCCGGTCGATGAAGAGGGGGATTTTGAGTGGCAGTATGCCCAGCACAATGCGACATTCCTGCCGGACGGCGACATTTTGCTTTTTGATAACGGTACGCATCGGACGAAGGCCGGAGCGGAGGATGAGGGAACCACGGGAGACGACGTTTATTCGCGGGCAGTCCGCTACCATATCGATACAGAAAACATGACGATTGAGCAGGTATGGAGTTACGGCGAAGAACGGGGAGAAGCATGGTATTCTTCCTATATTTCCGGTGCGGATTATCTGGGGGAGGATACTTATTGGGTTACCTCTGGCAGCAACAGCTACAGCACGGAACTGGAGACTTATGATCTTACTGTGGCGCAGTCCACGCAGGGGGTGCTGTGTACCTACATAGATCTGGTTTTGGGAGATGAACTGCTCTATGAGCTGACGATTCCTGCCTCGACCTACCGCAGTATGCGCGCGGCTCTTTACACGGAGGAAAACACGTACAGCGTCACTGAAGAAGCCGTCTGGTACGGCAGCCTGGGCAGCGTTGCGCAGGCAGATGCAGAGGAACTGACGGTGACAGCAGATGGAGCGGCAGCTGCGCTTGCGGACTTTATTGCGGTCTGGAAGGATGGCGAAGAAAATCCGGAAAGTGACACGGAATCAGACGCAGCTTTCAAGACAGTGGGAAGCGATGTGGAAAATATTACGGAATATCTGGCTGTAGTATCTGAGACGACAGGATTTACACTTTCTGAACTCGTCGAGGCTCCGGATCGCGTCTGCATTTCCGGCTCCTGGCAGGAAACAGGAGAGGATGCTTCTCTGGTGCTGATCAATGAGTCCGGCGGAATCTGCCGGTTTGCAATTGAAGCGTCTTCTGCACAGACCACGGAAGACGAAGAAGAATTCAGCCTGTGGATCACCGCTGATTCGGTGACGGCGGGACACCGCTACTATATATATCTTTATAACCAGGGCACTTTATACGCGACCGGTACCTATTGGAATGTCTATGTAGATACCAGAAAATCTCTGGACGACCAGGGCGCGCAGGAGGCGCTCTATGATGTGGACGGGCGCGCTTATACAGTGCTGTCAGCCGATGTGTCGGCTGAGGTGTCGGAGGAAGAAGCTACGGGCGTAACGGCGACGGATATTGAAACGGAGCTGACCATGCCGGAGCAGACGCAGGCTATCTCTGATGCGATTGCTGAGGAAGCAGAAGCAAACGGTTATACCTTCGACGATCCCCTGGTGATCCTGAACCCCTATCAGAATACGCCGCTGACCGCGGTGGTGGCATTTGAGACAGATGAATCGTGCGAAGTGCGTGTGACTGTAAAGGGTAAGACGGAAGAACAGGACATCACGGATACGATCGATGCAGATACGCTGCATATGATTCCGGTGCTGGGACTGTATGCGGCTTATGACAACGAAGTCGTGCTGGAGCTGCTGGATGCGGATGGAAATGTAACTGCGGCAAAGACCGTGACCATCACGACCGAGGCGCTGCCGTCTTCCTTTCAGAGTGAGGTAGAGGTCGATACATATACGGCAGAATCCTCCATGGGGCTGATGCTGGTCTCCGGCCTGTCCGCACCATATGCCTATGCTTTTGACGAGACTGGTGAGATTCGCTGGTATTGTACGGTTGAGTGGGAATATTACGGGCTGTTTCTGCTGGAAAACGGGCATTTCCTGATTGAGGCGGAAAATGTTCTTTACCCGAATGCCAGCATGCCGAATTCCTGTGAGTTCTGGGAGATGGATTACCTTGGGCGGGTTTACAACGTATATTATTTCCCGGAGGGTGTTCACCACGACCTTCAGGAGATGACGCCGGACGGCAACTTCCTCGTTCTGACGAATTCCAACGACGGTTATGAGCAGAATATGATTCAGGAAATTGACCGCGAGACCGGTGAGGTTGTAAAATCGCTCAACCTGAACGAGCTCTTTGCGGGACTTGATTATATTGACCGCGATGACTGGTGCCATACCAATACAGTATCCTATGACGAGGAAACGGATTCCATTCTGATCAGCTGCCGGAACCTGCATTCGGTCATCCGGATTGACTGGTCAACCGATGAAATCCTGTGGATCCTCGCTGACCCGACTGTATGGGAAGGTACCGGATACGAGGACAAGGTGCTGACCGCCACAGAGGAATTCCAGTGGCAATACCAGCAGCATGCGGCCTATGCCCTGGAGGAAGACCTCGACGGCAACCCGGACACGGTGGAAATCATGCTGTTCGATAACCATTATTCCGCGTATCGCCAGGTGTCTACCTATGATTATACACAGGCCTCTTATGTAAAGATTTATTCGGTAAACGCAGAAGACATGACTGTGACGCTGCTGAAAAACTATGAGACCGCTTACTCAGTCATTACATCCAACGCATTTTATGACAGCGACGCAAACCGGGTATTTTCCGTAAACGCGTACCTGTCCACTTACCTGAATACGACGAACCGCGGGGAAATCTATGAGATTGATTACGAGAGCGGGGATATTTTGAATTCATGGAAGATTACGCATCGGTTCTACCGCGGTTATTCGATATCCTTCTCCATGAACGACTGTGCCGGAGCCTTTGAACTGCCGGATAACTACATCCGCGGAACACTGCGGACGCCGGTAGAAGTGGACGCGGAGGATGCCGTGAGGATCACGGATAACGAGACGCTCTTGGCCGATACGGTCAGCTTTACCCTGCGCGGCGATGTCCTTTACATGGAGGGCAGCGACCATATGTATACGCAGATTATCTTCAATGGGGCAGAGCATACGTATGTGTATGATATTACGGACATTGAATCCCAGTCAGATGACGTGGACAGCTACCGCTATGAGATTCCGATTCCGCTTCGTGAACTGGAAGCGGATACCTATACGATACAGGTGATGTATGACGACGAGTTGTACAATATTGAGGGAGGCTTTACGATTTCATAGTTTGGAGTATAAGAAAGGGATCAGACTTTCATGGAAACCATATATGTATCAAAAACCAGAGCCGGAAGCTTTTCCTCCTTACAGGAGGCAGTTCTTTCGATTGACGACAGGCATAAAGAGAAAATTCGCATTCTGATGGAATCCGGGATTTATGAGGAAAAGGTATACGTCCGGAAGAATAATATAGAAATTGTGGGCGAGGATCCGATGACGACGATTCTCCGCTATGGAGACGGTGCATATAAGGTGCGTTCCGACGGCGGGGGAGGCTATGGCACATTCAATACGGCAGTGCTGCTGCTGGCGGGAAGCGATATTACGGTAGAAAATATCACGATAGAAAATACTGCCGGACCCGGAGAGATCGCGGGGCAGGCTGTGGCTCTCTACAATGCGGCTGACCGTTCCGTGATTCGCAATTGCCGTCTCCTGGGATATCAGGATACGCTTTTTGTGGGATACGTAAAGGACTTTCCGCTGAATTTGCGCCCAATGCTTCCGGAGTTCTTTACGCAGTCAGAGATTCCCGTAGCAGACCATCCCGTTCGAAATTATTTTAAGGACTGCTATATCTGCGGCGATATCGATTTTATTTTTGGACCAAACACTGCTTTTTTTGAGGATTGTGAAATTCATACAGAAAGAGAAGCTTTTATTACAGCCGCAAGCACTCCGGCAGGCCAGGAATATGGCTTGGTATTCTGGCATTGCCGACTGACTGCCAGGGAAGGCGTACAGGGCTGCCATACCTATCTCGGACGTCCCTGGAGAGATTACGCAAAGACCGCCTTTTTGTGCTGCGTGATGGGAGATCATATTTATCCGGCAGGCTGGAATAACTGGGACAAACCGAAGGCAGAAGCGACATGCAGCTATATCGAGTATGGGAATATCGGGCCGGGCGCCAGCGGCAATCATGGGGCAAAAATGCGCGCCCCATTTTCCAGACAGCTGAAAAACCCCGGCCTGGAGCAGTATTTCTCCAGAAAAAATGTCCTGTGCGGGGATGACGGGTGGGATGTGCCGTAAAAAGCAATCCAGGATCTATACTATCTTTCCTGGAGCAGTCCGCACAGCATTTCCCGGATAACGTCCTGTGTATATTTTCCCAGCGCTTTCTGGTCTTCCCTGGAGAGTTGCTCCGGGTAGATGGGCGCACCATATTCGATCGTCACGTCCTGGCGGCGGACATATGGCTTGTGATCCTCAAAAATCGCGGAGGAGCCGCAGATCGCTACCGGAATGATGGGACAGCCGGACTTGGCCGCTACTTTAAAAGAGCCTTCGTGGAAGGGCAGCATCTCCAGCTCACTGCTGCCCTTGCCGCGTGTCCCTTCGGGAAAGATTGTGATGGAGACGCCGCCTTTTATAAGCTCTACGCATGACAGGATCATTTTCAGGCCGGCGCGCAGATCGCTCCGGTCGAGAAACTGACAGTGCAGGAACTTCATCCAGCGGGATAGCAAAGGAATCTTCAGCATTTCCTTTTTTGCAACGTATCCCGTCGGACGAGGGCAGCGCGCGTAGGTAAGTATAATATCAAAGTAGCTGCGGTGGTTGCAGATATACAGGACAGGCGTGTCCTTTGGCACATGCTCCTCGCCGAGCACGGTGAGCCGTGTCCCGGCAAGCCACGCAATGACCTTCAGCGCCCACTGAACAATCCGCAGCGAACTGATATCCCGCGCGTAAGGCCAGCGCTTTCCGATCGGCCATTCCGCCAGAAAAATCGGAATAGACGCGATCAGAAAGCAGGTCACAAACGCAATAATCAAAATAAAACGAATCATGGAAAAATCGCCTCAATTCTGATATCTTCCGTACAGCTTTGTCGTTTCCAGCAGCCAATTTGCAAGCCCGTCATGCAGGTCACTCTTTTTGAAGCGGAAGGCCCAGTTTGCCGCCGCGACGCCAGGTGTGTTCATGCGCGCCTCACTGCCGAGCTGAAGCACATCCTGGAACGGGAAAATCGCGTATTTCGCAATGCTGCCCATGGCGATACAGATGAAATCATGGCCGACATTGCTGCCGTCCGCGTTCGCCAGGCGGCGGATCCGATCCTGTACGATGTCCGGCTGTGATCGGTACCAGCCGACTGTTGTGTCATTGTCATGCGTACCGGTATAGCAGATGCAGTTTGGCGTTGTGTAATAAAACGGGATGTAGGTCGTATCATTCATATCGCCAAACCCAAACTGCAGCACCTTCATGCCGGGGAAACCAAGCGAATCGCGCAGGTGCTCGACCTCCGGCGTGATGACGCCGAGATCCTCTGCCCAGATCGGCAGATCCTCACCGAGTTCTTTTTCAATCGCCTGGAACAGTTTTTCACAGGGACCCTTCACCCACTGACCGTTGACTGCGGTCTCCTCATTTGCCGGGACAGCCCAGTAGGCCTCAAAGCCGCGGAAATGGTCGATGCGCAGGTAATCCGTCAGCGAGAGCTGACGGCGCACACGGTTAATCCACCATTTATAGCCGGTCTCCTCGTGGTAATCCCAGTCGTAGAGCGGATTCCCCCAGAGCTGACCGGTCGCGCTGAAATAATCAGGCGGCACGCCCGCTACCTTGCTGGGGTAGCCCTTCTCGTCCAGCTGGAAGAGTTTTTTATTGCTCCACACATCGGCACTGTCCGGTGAGACAAAAATCGGGATATCGCCGATGATCTGAATTCCTTTCTCATTCGCGTAGGTGCGCAGTGCGTCCCACTGCTCCTGAAACAGGAACTGGAGGAAGCTGTAATAGCGAATCTGCTCTGCGAATTCTGCGCGCAGCGCCTTTTTCTGCTTCTCGGAAGGATCCCGGTATTCCGGTTCCCACTCCAGCCAGGAGATGCCCTTCTGCGCATCCTTGCATGCCATGAAAAGCGTATAATCGTCCAGCCAGCTTTTCTGTTCTTCACAGAACGCTTCAAAATTCTCGATCATTGTCTTGTCCGGCGTATGTAAAAAGGAAGTCCAGGCTTTTTTCAAAAGCATGTTTTTATACGTAATCGCGGGACCGTAATCGATCTTATTCTCATCCCATGCGGGTATATCCGCCACGTCCTCTTTTGTCAGCAGATGCTGTTCGATCAGCAGATCCGGGCTGATCAGCAGCGGCTGTCCGGCAAAAGCCGACGGACCCTGGTAGGGCGAATCTCCGAAGCCAGTCGGGCCAAGCGGCAGTACCTGCCACAGACGCTGGCCGGATTTTTCCAGAAAATCAACAAAAGCATAAGCGCCGGGACCGAGATCCCCGATCCCGTACGGAGACGGAAAAGACGTCGGGTGAGCCAGAATGCCGCTTAAGCGGATGCGCTTTGGCTTATCAATCGGTTCCACTGAAAATGGAGCAGTATAAGCAGTCATAGTGAAATCTCCTCTGTATATATTTTTGTAAAACAGTTCTGAACAGCATTATACCCAAAAATCGCACCTATGGCAATGGAAAATTGGCGTTCCTTTCCAGACAAAGGAATAAATCTGTCTGGTCAGCCATAAGAATAATAGAAAGCCTGAGTCCGGAGACGAGATGAAAGAACCTCATGCGCACAAAAGAAGCAAATCTCAAAAGCACCTTAGAAGAACTGTGAAAATCTGCCGGGTGCTGCTCGCCGCCTGCTTTGCCGCGCTTCTTCTGGCTGGCTGCCGGAAGACGGAGGAAAGCGAACGGACAGAGGTGGAGTTTTCTGTGATGACGGACAAAGAGCTGCCGCAGGAGCTTCTGGGAATCATTGAGGAAAACAAAGAAAACGAGATGCGCCTGACCTGGGCGGATGGGGAAGAGATGTATCTGATCCGCGGCTACGGGAAGCAGTCCACCGGGGGCTACAGCATCGCGGTAGCGGAATGTGCGGAAGATGAGGAGACTTTGTGGTTTGACACCCGGCTGATCGGACCACAGGATACGGAAGGGCTTTCCGGCGAAGCTTCCTGTCCGTATCTGGTTGTAAAGATTGTTTCGACGGAAAAAGAAGTGGTGATAGACTGATGAGGGAATTGATACATAATTATATCGAAAGGGGTCAGAAATCATGGATTTATTAATGAAGAATATTCATATGTGCAGCCAGGCAAAGCATGCGGGAACGCAGATTACCCTGGATGAGGATCTGAATGTGCCGGATGTGCGGCCGGACGTCGAGATGATCATTCAGAGCAGGGAACGGGTCACCCTGGAGCATATGAGGGCAGAGACAGGAAAGCTATCTCTGGATGGCTTCATGGAAGTCAGTATCCTGTATATGGACGACGCAAAAGAGCGGCGGATCCACCGTCTGGATACAAAGCTGCCTTTTGAAGAGACGTTTGTAATCGAGGGACTGGAGCCTGGGGAAAGCGTGCGGGTTCGCCATGTGACAGAGGATCTGAATGTATCGCTGATCAATTCCAGAAAGCTGGCGGTTCGCGCGCTGGTGAGCTTTGAAGCCACGGTGGATGCCATTTATGATCTGTCAGCGGCGGTAGAAGTGCGCCAGGAAGAAAACGCCGGCACCCCTCTGCCGCTGTGCGAGAAAAAGCAGAGACTGGAATTTTTGCAGCTGGAGGTGCAGAACAAGGATATCCTGCGCCTGAAGGAGGAAGTGCAGATGCCGTCAAATAAGCCTGATATCCGGGAAATTCTCTGGGAAAACATTCAGTTTCGCGGCTGCCGGATCCGTCTGGACGCGGATAAGCTCAATGTGCAGGGCAGCCTGTTTTTGTTTGTCCTCTACCGGGCGGAGGATGAGAAAGAGAGTTTGCAATGGATTGAGCAGACGATTCCGGTCGAAGGCGAGCTTTCCTGCGCCGGAGCAGCCCCGACGCTTGTGTCGGATATCGAGGTGACTCTTGCCACCGCAGACCTGACCGCCAGAGAGGACATAGACGGAGAGCTTCGAACCCTCCGCCTGGAAGGCGTACTGGAGCTGAACATCCGCCTGTACGGGACAGATACGGCAGAAATACTTTCCGACGTCTATTCCCCGGAAAAGAATCTGGAGCTGGTGACAGACGAGGAAACCTGTGAAACGCTGGTGGTGCGCAATGAATCCAAGTGCAAGGCACAGGGGAAAATCCGCATTCAGAGCGCAAAGCCGCGCATCCTGCAGATCTGCCATTGCAGCGGAACCGTGCGCATTGATCAGACAGAGATTGCGGGAGGCATCCGGATCGAAGGCGCGCTTCCTGTCTCGATTCTCTATATTTCCGCGGATGATACCATGCCGTTTGCCGTACTCGAGGGCGTTATACCCTTCACCTATGTTGCCGAGGCACAGGACATCGATAAAAGCTGCCGCTATACACTGACCGCGAATCTCGACCAGCTTTCCGCTGTCATGTCTGACAGTGAGGAGATCGAGGTGCGCGCCACCATCGGCCTGAACCTGTTTGCGGTACGCTCCGGAACTGTGCGCTGCATTCAGGAGATTCGTGAAACAGACTATACGCCGGAACAACTGGAGGCTGTGCCGGGTCTGACCGGTTACATCGTAAAGGAAGGCGAAACGCTCTGGGACATCGGAAAAGAATATCTCCAGACGCCGCAGCAGATTGCCGAAATGAACGGTCTTTCTTCTGAACAGGTCAAAAGAGGAGACTGCCTGATTCTGATGAAAAATATAAATCCGGCGCGGACAGCGGTGTAAAAACCGAACAGCGAAAAAACCGATTGTCTTTTTCGCGTGTTTCCTTTATACTGGTGTCAGTGACCGATGTAGCATATATTTCTGAGAGGAAATGACCTATGATTGGAATTATTGATTATGACGCCGGGAATCTGAGGAGTGTAGAGAAAGCGCTCAACTCGCTCGGAGAGGAGACGGTGATCACGCGGGAGCGGGAGACGCTTCTGCGGGCGGATAAGGTGGTACTGCCCGGAGTCGGAGCGTTTGGGGACGCGATGGATAAGCTGCGTCAGTTTGGCCTGGTGGATGTGATACGTGAGATTGCGGCCAGCAAAAAGCCGTTCCTTGGCATTTGCCTGGGACTGCAGCTATTGTTTGAATCAAGTGAGGAGTCTCCGGGCGTGGAGGGCCTTGGCATCTGTAAGGGGCAGATTCTGCGGATCCCAGATAAGGAAGGACTGAAGATCCCGCACATGGGCTGGAATTCTCTGAAATTTGACCATCCCGGACGCCTGTTTGCAGGAATCCGGGAAGACGCTTATGTGTACTTTGTACATTCCTATTATCTGAAGGCAGCCGATCCGGAGATCGTCACAGCTTCAACCGAATATTCGGTAAAGATTCACGCTTCCATTGAGCAGGGAAACGTGTTTGCCTGCCAGTTTCATCCGGAGAAAAGCAGCCAGGTGGGGCTTGCCATTCTGAAAAATTTTATAGCCCTGTAGGAATCAGGGTCTGTCCTGTATGCGCAGGACCGGGCAAGGAGTTTTGCGGTTTATGCCGATAACTAACTATTCAGAACAGCAGGCACAGACCGCTTTCTTCGAAAGCTATATGCCGCTGCAAATCCACAAAGGAGAGTCAGGTAAAATGTTTACAAAACGTATCATCCCCTGTCTGGATGTAAAAAATGGCCGGGTGGTCAAGGGAGTGAATTTTGTCAATTTGCAGGACGCGGGCGATCCGGTCGAAATCGCTGCCGCGTATGATAAAGCCGGGGCGGATGAGGTCGTTTTCCTGGACATCACCGCTTCCTCCGATGCGCGCAGTACGGTTGTCGATATGGTGCGTGAGGTCGCCAGGAAGGTCTTTATCCCGTTTACGGTCGGCGGAGGAATCCGCACGGTCGAGGATTTCCGGCTGCTGCTGCGGGAGGGCGCGGACAAGATCTCGATCAATTCCGCAGCCATCATGAATCCGCAGCTGATCGCTGACGCAGCGGAAAAGTTTGGCCGCCAGTGCGTGGTCGTGGCGATTGACGCGCGCCGCAGGCCGGACGGGTCCGGATGGAATATTTTCAAAAACGGCGGCCGCGTGGATATGGGGATTGACGCGGTCGAATGGGCGATGGAGGCCGACCGGCTTGGAGCGGGGGAAATCCTGCTGACCAGTATGGACTGCGACGGGACAAAAGCAGGATATGACATCGAGCTGACGCGCACGATTGCTGAGCATGTGTCCGTTCCGGTGATCGCGTCCGGCGGAGCCGGAACGAAGGAGCACTTTTATGACGCGCTGACAGAAGGAAAGGCGGACGCGGCGCTGGCAGCTTCCCTGTTTCACTACAAAGAGCTGGAGATCCGCGAGGTGAAAGAGTATCTGCAGGGACGCGGAGTCAGTGTGCGGCTGTAGATTTTTTTTACAAAGGAAGGGAGATGGTTGAGTATGCCGCCAATTTCCAATGACTGGCTGGTCCCGCTGAAAGCGGAGTTTTCCAAGCCTTATTACGCGAAGCTGTACCGGCAGATCAATGAGGAATACCGCAGCCGGGTCATTTATCCGCCCGCGGATGATATTTTTAACGCTTTTGCGTTTACGCCGCTCTCACAGGTGAAGGTCGTCATTCTGGGGCAGGATCCCTATCACGAGGAAGGGCAGGCGCATGGACTCTGTTTTTCGGTGAAACCGGGAACGGAGATACCGCCGTCGCTGGTCAATATCTACCAGGAACTGCATGAAGACTGCGGCTGCTACATACCGAATAATGGGTATCTGACGAAGTGGGCCACCCAGGGCGTCCTTCTTCTCAATACAGTGCTGACCGTGCGCGCGCATCAGGCGAATTCCCACCGGGGGATTGGCTGGGAGGAGTTTACGGACGCGGCGCTGCGCGCAGTGAATGAGATAGATCGCCCGATTGTTTATATGTTATGGGGGCGTCCGGCGCAGATGAAAAAAGCAATGCTGAATAACCCGAAGCATCTGATACTGGAAGCGCCGCATCCGAGTCCGCTCTCAGCGTACCGCGGCTTTTTTGGATGCCGGCATTTTTCCAGAGCAAATAAGTTTTTAAAGCAGAATGATATGGAGCCGATTGACTGGCAGATTGAGAACATATAGCTGTTTTGTACCTTTGCAGTTACGGGCAGGCTGCGCCGAGGCTTTTATGGTCTGCGATTCGCGCGTCAGGCGGTGCAAGATGCATAAGCTATTTGTAACTGTTCCTTACATTTTCTGCGCATCCGGCCGGTTGAGCTTCGCTGCTTTGCCGAACAGCAGGAATCCGATGACAAACATGACTGCCAGGATGGAAACGCCCGCGTTTGCAATGCCGGTGAGCTGCGCGACAACGCCTACGAGAAAGGTGCCCATAAACGAAGCGCCTTTGCCGCAGATGTCATAGATGCCAAAGTATTCGCCCGATTTTTCCGCCGGGATAATTTTCGCAAAATAGGAGCGGGAGAGCGCCTGGATCGCACCCTGGAACATTCCGACGCACACCGCAAGCAGCCAGAATTCCCACTGTTTGTCCATCTGGATGGCAAAAAGCGCGATCAGCGTATACGCACCGATACAGAAACGGATGAGCTGATCTGTGCGGAATTGCCTGGAAAGCCGCCCGAAGAGCAGAGCAAATGGAAACGCGACAATCTGCGTTACCAAAAGAGCCAGAAGCAGCCCGGTGGTATCCAGCCCCAGGGCGCTGCCATAGGCGGTCGCCATGTCGATAACGGTATATACTCCGTCAATGAAGAAAAAGAACGCCAGCAGATAGTAGAAGATATTTTTTTGATGATAGATTTCCGCGAACGTGCGGCCAAGCCGGGAGAAGCTGCTTTTTACCAGAGAATGCCCCAGGCTGCTGTCCGAAGATCCGGACGCGGCAAAATGCGTCTGTTTATAATTTTTCAGGAGCGGCAGCGTGACGAGCAGCCACCAGGCGGCATTCAGGAAAAAGGCGATTGTCATTGCCTGCTGGAAGGTGATGCCGATGGTATCATAGAGCAGAACAAAGACCAGCGATACGACAAACGGCACACAACTGCCGATATAACCCCAGGCGTAACCGGCAGAAGAGACCGCGTCGAGCCGGTCGTCGGTTGTGATATCCGTGAGCATGGAATCATAGAAAATCAGACTGGCATTAAAGCCGATTTTCGCGATTACAAAAACGGCCAGGAAGATAATCCAGGAGGTCGGGACTGACAGGGCGGCGCAGCCGATGACGCCGACCATCATGCAGGCTGTAAACAGCGGTTTTTTATAATTCTGTGTGTCCGCAATACTTCCGAGTACCGGGCCGATCAGGGCGACGGCGACCGTCGCCACAGATGCCGCATAGCCCCAGTAAGCCAGATAATCTACCTCGCTGATGCCGGCCGAGCCGGCCAGGTAGTTAAAGTAGATCGGAAGAATCGTGGCGACAAGCAAAACGAAAGCGGAATTCCCTACGTCATAGAGAATCCAGTATATTTCAAGTCTGGTCAGTTTTGTATTCATAACTTCTCCCATTCTGCAAATATTCTATCTGCTCTGAACTGTTATTCAAAGTTTCGATGGAAGCGTTCGGGAAGCTTCACACCCGTGCGCAGACACTGATCAAACTGTGTCTGCAAAGACACGGCGAGAGGAATCGCGTCTTCAAAGCGCCTCCGCAGCTCTGTGTTGCTTTCCGCGCAGGCCGGATTATCCTTTCGCTGGTTCATCAGGCCGTTCATTGCGTGGTATTGTCCGATCAGTCTCAGAATGGAATTGATCGTACCCTGCTTTAAAGCTCCGGGCGCGCAGAAAAGCTTCTTTACAAACCGCATCCCGCGAAGGGAATCCTGCACCTTATTTTCATCCATCGAAGGGAAAAATGGCGCGATCGCCGCCGCAGTGCCTGCATCTGTATACACCAGCTCTGCCGAGCGAAATCCAACCGGATCCAGGTGATTCTCTTTTAGCAGAAATTTATCAAATTCCGCTTCGATTTCAAGATGGGCAACGCCGCTGCGCCTGATCTGCTCAACAATATAAGGATGGCATTCGCCGTCCAGGGTAAAATGGCAGATAAAGCCAAGCATATAAGCATACTGGCTGCTGTCCCGCCCATACCTGCGGACGACAGAAAGCGCGTGCCGGAAAAGCGGACCGGCGTCCGTCTCATGGAGATGTACACCATAGCGCTGTACCCGGTTCTTGTACCAGGGATGATAAAAGAAAAAAAATATCCGGTCCCTGCAGTCCTTCTTGATAAGCGGAACGATAGCGGCTCACGACAGCGGCCAATTCCGCCTCCATATGTTCATGAACCCTGTCCCCAAAAAGGTCATGGGCGTAAATCGCTGGCATATATAGAATTCCCCCTTATGCGTCAGATATGAATTTGGCGCAGACAGCATCCACTTTCTATCTGCGCCATGTGCATATTATACC